>JBCDDH010000014.1:0-55892 GCA_039180415.1 Planctomycetota bacterium
CCTTCACTCAGGATCCTGGGCGGCGCGTCGTCGCCGGGGTGCCCCGAACGCAGCCAAGGCCGCCAAGCGGCCAACGCCTCGTCGCGACTGAGCCGGCGCACCAGCACCGGATCAAACAAGGCGATCCACATCTGGAAGTCGGCCGAACGATCGAACAAACAATGCGGCTGCCCGGGAAACAGCCAAAAAAGCGTTTGCCGGCCCAGCCTTACCCGCTGCCCACTCATCCCGTACTCCGCCCATCCCGTGACCACGAGGTTCATTTCCCATTCGCGGTGCCGATGCGCCCGGGACATGAGTTCTTGTTTCTCGGCTTCATAGAAGTATGCCCCGCCTAGCCAGCCGGGCGTCCGCGCGATCTCCTCCCACTCGGACGCGTGGGCGGCGAGACCCCGCGGCAGCGCACCAGAAGCCAACTTTTTCGAACGACGCGGCATGACTTCCGCAGGATAGTGGCCATCATGTCCCGATTACGCCTCGCCGCCCGGCTTGAACGCACCACCGCTACTTCGTCTCTCCTCGCAAGCCCACGGATCATCGCCATGCCCCGACCGAACACCTGCCCCGCCTGGACCCCCGACGCCCGCGAAACCGACCTGACCGCCGAGCAACAGGACTACCTGTTCGACCTCCGCGGCTTCCGCGTGATCTCCGAAGCCCTGAGCACCAACCAACTCGAACGCATCAACGACTTCGTCGACACGAATCTGCGTGACGACCTCGAACCCGGCGAATGGATCGGGAACGTCGAGACGCATTCCTACGGCCACGCCGAGACGCCCGACGGCATCAACTTTCAGAACGTCATCGAAGGCGGCGAGGTCTTCGAGGAACTCATCGATCAGCCCGCCTGGATCGATCAGGTCCGCCGGTACATCGAATGCGAGCAGCACCAGCTTTCGATCGATGAAAACTTCCTGAACGTCCGCCGAACCGGCGGCTTCATCCCGATCCACTCCGGCGGGGCGAACCCGCGGTTCACCTCGACGTTCCGAAACGGCGCGGGACAATGGATGGTCGGCCAAATCAACATCCTCATGGCGCTCACCGACACGCTCGAAGGCGACGGCTGCACCACTGTCGTGCCCGGCTCGCACAAGTCGCACATCGAGCACCCGCAGTACGCCGGGGCCTGGAACCCCGGGCAAGAGGTCAGCGGGGCGGACGCGCTGGGCATGGTGCAGGTCCACCTCAAAGCCGGCGACGCGTTGATGTTCACCGACGCCATCACCCACGGCTCGCTGCCGCGAACCAACCCTGGGGAGCGCCGCGTCCTGATCTACCGATATTCGCCGCACCTGCTCGCCAAGCGGATGAACTACTTGCCCTCGCCGGAGTTTCTGGAACGCCTTACCGAAGCGCGTCGGAAGCTGGTGGTACCGGTGCCGCCGCGGATGCGGCCCGGAAGGGTGATGGCCGCCGAAGAGTTCGAGCACGAAGCCGTCGGCGGCTGACCGTTCTATTCAAGCCGATTCGATTTCGAGGTCTTTGACTTTTTTATTCAGCGTGTTGCGGTTGATGCCCAGGAAGTCGGCGGCGCGAACCTTGACGCCGCCGTTGAGCTTCATCGCCTCCTTGAGCAGGTGCCGCTCGACCTGGTCGATGACCATGCCGTAGACCTTGCCGTCGTAGACCTGGTACTGGCGGATGGCGGATTCGGCGAGCTTGGCGCACTGGCCGTCGATACTCTCGTCCGCCCGGTCCCCGCGGACCTGCTGGCTAAACATGCGGATCGGCAGCGGCAGCAGGTCGTCGGTGAAGTCTTCGCCGCTGGAGAGCACGACGGCGCGCTCGATCATGTTCTCGAGCTCGCGGACGTTGCCCGGCCAGGGATACCGCAACAAGGTGTTCAACGTGTCGCGGCTGAGGCGTTTGAGGTTGCGAGCGTTCTCCTGGTTGTAACGATCGAGGAAATGATCGATCAGCACCGGGATGTCTTCGCGGCGGTTGCGCAGCGGCGGCAGGTTCACGGTGACGACGTTGAGCCGGTAGTACAGGTCTTCGCGGAAGTTGCCTTTGCGGACCTCGTCCTGCAGATCCAGGTTGGTGGCGGCGATGACACGGACGTCAACCTTGAGGGTGCGGTGGTCGCCGACGCGTTCGAGCTCGCGCTCCTGTAAGACGCGCAGCAGCTTTACTTGCAGCTGCATGTCCAGCGTGCCGACCTCGTCGAGGAAGATGCTCCCGCCGTCGGCGGCTTCGAAGCGACCGACCTTGTCGCGCACGGCTCCGGTGAAGGCGCCCTTGACGTGGCCGAAGAGTTCGGATTCGAGCAACTCGCGTGAGAGTGCGCCACAGTTGACCCGGATCAGCGGTTGCTCGGCCCTGGGGGAGTTGTAGTGGATGGCTTTGGCGATGAGCTCTTTCCCGCAACCGGTCTCGCCGAGCAGAAGCACCGTCGCGCGGGAGTTGGCGACCTGCGCGATGGTGGAGAGGACGTCGAGCATCGCCGGAGAGCTGCCGATGATGTTGTCGAACTTGTAGGTTTGCCGGAGGTTGTCGCGGAGGCGGGCGGTCTCTTCCAGCCAATTATCTTTTTCGCGCTGGACGCGGTGATGGATGCGGACGGCTTGGGTGAACAGCCCGGCGACGATCTTGATGAGCCGGGCATCCGCGTCGAGTTGCTTCTGGTCCACGAACGGCAGGTCGCAGGAGATCGCGCCCACGGTTTCGTCGCCGTCGCGGAGCGGGACGCACACAAAGCTAAGCGGAGCGTGGTCGGCGGAGGCTTTCGCGTCGGCTTCCGCGGGGAGTTCGCGGGCCTTGGTGCGGTTGAGGAAGGTCGCGTCTTGAGCCACGTCGGGAACGATGGCCGGCTCGCCGCTCGCCATCGCCCCGCCGGTGACGCCCTCGCCCAGGGCGTATCGGCCGCGTTCCTGCTCCGCAGGGGTGAGTCCGATGGAAGCGACGGTCCGGGCCCGCTGGCTCGCCGGGTCCACCAAGACCAATGCGGCCCGCTCCACGCCCAACCGCTGAGAAAGCATGGTCATTGCGCCGGTGAACGCCTCGGAAAGCTCCAAGGCATCGCCGAGGATTTGGGTAGTCCCCTCGATAATGACCAATTCTTGCTCAGGCCTCTCCATAGAATGCCTATTTGAGCATCATTTATTGGCGATTTCAAGAGCAATGAATCGATCTGCGCAGGTTTCTCAACCTAAACGCGAGCCTCGAACAGCAATCCCGAGGCATCACAAATAATTGATTTTAAAAAATTAATAAGCCAGACCCGGGTTTCTTTGCGCGATCTCTGCGCAGAAACGTCGCGGTGCGTCCAAGGGTGGAAGCCCACCGGAGACATGGACCACGATGCCTCACGCCACAAACACCGCATTCCAGACTCAACCCCTGAGCCGTGATCGGATCGAATCGCTGATCGTCGAGCATCGCAAGCGGGAACTCCCGCGGCTGCGCCGGTTTTGGCGGTACTACCGCAACCGCCGCTCCGAGCAACCGGGCCGGGCGGGGGCCTGGGACCAGGAGGAGGGTTTACCCGCACGGCTGAGACGCGGCACAGACGGTCGAACACTCCGCGAGCTGGTCATCGAAAACGACATCGCCTGGCGGGTCCACACACAGGTGGACTTCATGTTCGGCAAGCCGGTGGCGATCCGCTCGCTCTGCGGAGACCCGAAACTCGGTGCCCGGATCGAGGCGTTGCTCGATGGGGTGTTGCGGGCCAGCGGAGGTGTCACCTTCCTCCAAGACCTGGCGTTGCTGGGTTCGGTGTATGGCAGCATCGACGTACTTGTGCGTTGCGAGCCGCATGCCGATCCGGGCAGCGACCCGGCCCGAGGGTTCTTGCTGGAGCTCATCGAAGCTCCGCGGGCGATCCCGCTCATGAGCAAGGGGGACTACCGCCGGCTCGACGCCTACATCGTCTGGACGCCAGCGCCCGAAAACGATCAAGGCCTTACCCCCGCCGGCCGCTGGCTCGACCGGTTACGCGACAAACTCAAGCATCCGTCCCACGCTCCGCGGGGTGCCATCGAATGCTGGACGCCGACCGGCCAACAGCGGCTGATGACCAGACGCAGCGATACCCGGTTCAACCCGCTCGGCTGCGTCCCGGTCGTCCATATCCAAAACCTGCCGCAGCCCTTTCATTACGCCGGCCTATCCGATGTCGAGCCGCTGATCCCGCTGCAGGATGAACTCAACACCCGGCTGTCAGATCGGGCCAACCGCGTCACCATGTCGGCGTTCAAGATGTATCTCGCGAAGGGGCTCGACGGCTTCACCGAACGCCCCGTTGCTCCGGGCACCATCTGGGCCAGCGACAATCCCGACGCGAGCATCACGGCCTTTGGCGGCGACAGCGACACGCCTTCCGAAACCGCACACATCGCCGACATCCGCGAAGCGCTCGACAAGGCCTCGGGCGTCTCGCCCATCGCGGCGGGCGTGCTGCAAGGCAAGGTCGGCAACCTGACCAGCGAAAACGCCGTCCGCATCGTGCTGCTGGGGCTGTTGGCCCGCACCGAGAAGAAACGCATCACGTACGGCGCAGGCCTTGAGCGCTGCTGCGAATTGATCCTGCACGCCGCCGACGTCCACGGGTTCTTACCGAACCGGCCAGAAGACCGCCGCGTGCGTATCGACTGGCCCGACCCGTTCCCGGAAAGCCGGGTGCAACAACTCGACCTCGCCGAACGCAAGCTGAGACTAGGCGTGCCCCGGTCTCAGATCTTGACCGAGCTCGGATACGCGGACACGTCGCAACCGGCAAGCGATCCGGAACTGCCGCCACCCGTACGCCGATGACCCGCGATTTCTTGCGTAGACGCTCCGAAGTGTTGCGCGCGATCACCACCAAACCCACCAGGAGTTTCGACATGCCGAACCAGGCCGACCAGATTCAAATCGAACACGTCCCCAAACCACCAAACAACGCCGATGAACAAGCCAAGCCCGACGAGAGCGATCGCCTCGTGCCCGTGACCGAATCGATCCGGTACCGCAAGCGTGCCCAGCTGGCGGAAACGCAAAGCGAGGCGCTGCAGCGCCGGGTCGACGAGTTGACGCGGGCGTTGGCGGATAACGAACAGACGATTGCCGCCCTGGAGCGACGACAGCGCATCGACGCCGAGCTGGCCAAAGCCGACGCGGTGGACTTCGACGTCGTCCGGCTGCTGACCGAAGCGGCGGTGAGCGCGATGGACGAGCCCGATGTCGCCGAGGCCGTCGACGACCTGCGTCGCCACAAACCGTACCTGTTCCGTTTACGCGGCCGCGCCGCGCGGAATATGGGGCCGACGCCCCAAGACCTGGCGTCTCCTCTGGAAGACGCCGCCGAGCGGGCGATCGCGTCGGGCGACCGGCGGGACCTCCTGCAATACCTGCGGCTGCGCCGCGGGAGCTGAATCGTTGCGGCGGGTCCGCGTTCGCCGATCGCCGTGATCGACGCGTGGTCTGCGCCGTTCTTGACCCAAAACTTCCGAGGAAACCACCATGCCTTTCACCGGCAAAGCCACCTATTCCGCCGGCGGCTCGCTGCCCGAAGCCGCCGAAGATGTCAGCGACGTCATCGGCATCGTCAGCCCATACGAGACGCCGCTGCTCGACCACCTGGGGGACCCCCAGCGGCACGCCACAAGCACCGTCCACGAATGGCTCGAAGACACCCTCCGCCGCAACCAAAGCGCGGTCAACGACGCCGGCGCGAGCGGCTCGACCACCGCCACCGCGTTCGGCACCGACCATGAAGATCTGTTCCGCGTCGGCGACCTGATCCAGCAGGACGGTTCACGCGAAGTCATTCTCGTTACCGGCGTCAGTTCGGCGGACGTCGTGGTCGTGCGCGGTTATGGCGGCACGACGCCCGAAGGCCTGGTCGATGCCGGGGTGATCCGCGTGATCGGTAACGCCGCGCTCGAAGGGCAAGACGCCGACGCCGCGCGGTGGACCAACCGCACCCGCCGGCAGAACTACACCCAAATCTTCTCCGCCACGATCGAAGTCTCCGGATCGCAGCTCGCCGCCACCCAAGCCGCTGTCGCCGACGAAATGGACTATCAAAAGCAGGAACGGCTGCGTGAGCTGCTCCGCGAACTGGAGAACAGCGTGATCAACGGCGTCGCCGCCACGAGCCATCCGCAAGGCAACGCTTCGACGCGCCGCTCGATGCGTGGCGTCCTCGCGTCCTGCACGACCAACGTAACCGACGCAGGCGGCGCGGCGCTGACCGAAGCGACGCTCAACGGCGCGTTGCGCGGCGTGTGGGACCGGTCGTCGGGCAACGTGGACACGATCGTGGTCAACGGCCTTCAGAAACGCGCGATCAACCAGTTCGTCGCCAGCTCGCGCGGCTACGGCGCGGGCGACACGAAGTTTTCCGAGATGGTCAGCGTGTACGAGTCCGATTTCGGCGTCTGCCGGGTGCTGCTCAGCCGATGGGTGCCGGCCGACACGGTGCTGCTGCTGGATAGCTCGCGCATCGACGTGCTGCCGCTCCAAAGCCGCAGCTTCGCTTATCGCGAACTCGCCAGCTCCGGCGATAAGCGGTACGGGCAAGTGGTCGGCGAGTACACGCTCGAGCTCCGCAACGAAAACGCCCACGGCGTGATCCGAAACCTCGCTACGTCCTGATTCGATCCAACGCCCAACCGGTCCGGCGGCCTTCCGTCGTCGGACCGATTCCCCGCGACGCCGAGGACACCCATGAGCCACACCCCGCCCTTCAGCCTGGACCGTGATCTTCTCCGAGCCTGCCCTACGTTGTTAACCGACGGAGCCGCGGCGGCCCACCTCAAACTCGACGAACCCGCCGCCTCGATCAACAACGGAAGGCTTACCGCTTCCAGTTCGCTAGAAGCCAAGGGGGTCCGAGTCGGATCGCTGCTCACGGTGGATGGCAGGCCTTACGAAGTCACGGAAAACGTCAACGCGACCCAGATATTCATCGCCGAGCCGGCCTTTGATCCCGATGCACCACGCATCCTGCCGCAGAACGGGAACAACCGAAACGCGGTCTTTCTCGACTTCGCCGCGTATCGCATCGCCGCGTACCAGGATGTGCGGCTCCGCATCGGCTTGGACCCCGAGGCCCAGGACGCCGATACACGGCTGGCCGCCGTGACGAATCCGTCGCTGCTTAAGCAACTGGAAATCTTCCGCGCGTTGGAGTTGGTCTTTGCTCGGTTCGATGTCGGCCGCGAAGCCGCGCTCAACCCGTATTGGGCCGGGTTCTACGGCGGGCGATACGCCGAGTTGTTGAGCGGCGCGACCCTCCGGTTCGATTTCAACGGCGACGCGTTCGCCGAGCAAGAACGGCGTTTCGACGTGCTGCCCGTCACTCGCCGATGACCACGACGGGCCCGCTTTCGTAACGCAACCTCAACCACGAACCGCCACCATGAATGAGTTCGACATGATCCACGACCTGGTCAACCTCGGCGCGGCCGGCTTGATGGGTGTGCTCTGGACGTGGGAACGCATGATGTCTCGCCAACGCGAGCGTCAGCTCACCGAGGCCCACGAACGCCTGATCAGCCACCGCAACGAAATTGCCGCGCTCACCGATCTCACCGAGCGAAACACCCGCGCCATCACGCACTTCGAGGAGACGCAGGCCGCCTTGCGCCGGTGGCTCGAAATCACCGTTCAAGCCCGACCGAGCCATTCCGCCGATATCTTGAATCCGGTCCGCCCACCCGAACGAGAACCTCGGCCATGACGCCGCCCGATCGAATCCTCTCCGCGTTCCGGCACGCCGCTCTTGTGTTCGCGGTGATCACTTGCGGTGCGGCTCCGGGATGCGTCGCCACCGACGGCCCGGTCGACTCCGACGGGCCCGCCGAACTTCGCGACGCCTGGCAGCCAACACCCACCGGGCTCCGGATCTACCCGTCGATCCGCTTCGTCATGGAAGAGGGCAAGCCGCTCCTCGAATGCCGGATCGAACTGCTAGACGCGATGGGCGACCCCGTTAAATCCTCCGGCCATGTCAAGTGCGAACTCTTTGCGTCCACCGGCAACAACGACGGCGTTCTCGGCGAACGCCTCTACGCCTGGGACATCCGCATGACCGAACTCGAAGACCAAATCGCGTTTTACGACCCCACCGTCCGCGGCTACCTGTTCCGGCTGAGGCTGGCGAGCATCAACGCCGCCAACCGCCCCACGACGCTCCGCATCACGTTCGGCCCGGCTCGCGGGGCCGTGATGACCGACGAGGCCGAGATCTCGCCCCGTTCCGCCGCAGACCGCGACCGGAATTAGCAGGCTTCAGAGCACCGCGCGAACCTTTGCGATCAAAGTGTCGGCGGCTTGCTTCGTCGGCGCCTCCGCAATCAAACGCAGGATCGGCTCGGTGTTGCTCGCCCGCACATGCACCCAGGCATGATCGACATCCACCCGAACGCCATCCAGGCGGCTGATCGACGCGCCCGCGAACGCACCGGCGACGCGATCCAGCAGCGACGCGGTGTCGCCTTCGGGCACGTCGATCTTCTCTTTGACGATGGCGTACGACGGGATCGACGCGACGATCTCCGACAACGCTTGCTTGCGGTACGCGAGCAGTTCCAACAGCAACGCCATCCCAACCAACGAATCACGCACCCGACTCACGGCCGACCAAATAATCCCGCCGTTGCCCTCACCCCCGAGCTCGGTGCCGTGCTCCCGCATCGCTTCGGCGACGTTCGCCTCGCCCACGGCCGAGCGCACGACCGCCGCCCCCGCGGCTTCCGCTACGTCGTCGATCATGCGGCTGGTCGACAGGTTCGCCGCGATCGCGTCGCCCGGTCTTAAACGGTGCAGCCCACACAACGCCAGCGTGTATTCCTCGCCGATATACGTGCCGCGTTCGTCCACGATCGCCAGACGGTCGGCGTCGGTGTCTTGGGCAAAGCCGACGTCCGCACGGCGCTCGGCCACCACTTCGGTCAACTCGATCAGGTTCGCTTGGGTGGGCTCCGGGGGGTGGGGGAAATCACCCGTTGGCTCGGGGTACAGGTGCGTGAACTTCACGCCTAGCTGGTGCAGCAAAGCCGCCGCTTCCGCCCCGCCCGCGCCACGCGTGCTGTCCACTACCGCGCTCAGCCCCGCGCCACGGATCGCTTCGACGTCGATGCCGGCCTCGAGCACTTTCTCGAGATGCACTTCGACGCCACGACCGTCCTCGGAGATCGGCCGCAACTGTTCGGTGCCCACGTACGCAAACGCGTCGCCGCGAAAGTCGGCCAATAGCTGTTCAACCTCGTCCGGCGGCGGCGCGACGCCGTCGTGGCGCAACGCCTTCATCCCGTTCCACGGCGCCGGGTTGTGACTCGCCGTGACCACCAGCCCGCCGTCCGCGTTTCGTTCGCCAACCATCACGGCCACGCCCGGCGTGCTCAAGACGCCCACCCGAACGACCTCGCACCCCACGCTCGCCAAGCCCGCGACCGCGGCCGACTCATACATTAAGCCCGACGGACGCGAATCCCGCCCCACCACCACCGCCGGGTGATCCACGCCCCGCGTGCGCTTGAGCCACGCGCCCACCGCCGCGCCGTATCGCGCCGCCACCGTCGGCGTCAGCGACTTGCCCACCAAGCCTCGCATGCCGCTCACACTCAAAATCAGCGGGGTGTCCGCGTTCGCTTCCATGCTCCAAACTCCTCAGGGGTACCAGGCTCGCAGTTGTTCGGGCGTCACCCCCGCCAACGATTCGATCACGCGTTCCGCGTCGCCCGCCAACTCGCCGGCCTCGTGACTGGTCGTGATCGCCAGCGTCCGCAACCCCGCGGTCGTTGCCGAAATCAGCCCCGCCCGCGTGTCTTCGATCGCCAAACAACGCCCGGGCTCGACGCCGATCGCCGCAGCAGCCCGGGCGTAGCTCGCCGGGTCGGGCTTGCTGCGTTCCACATCGTCGGCCGTCACGATCGCTTCGAACGCGTCCGAGCGATCCAGCAAGCCCAGCATCAGATCAATGTCCGCGCGGGTCGCCCCGCTGGCGATCGCCACCTTCCAACCCGCCGCCCCCGCCGCGTCCAATAACTCGACGCTGCCCGGCAACGCCAACTCCCCCGTCGCCTTCGCCAGCGCGTCGAAGGCCGGCTGCTTCTTGCGGCAAAGCTCCGCCACCGCCGCTTCGCTCGCTTCACGCCCCGTGACTTCCAGCATCACCCGAAACGCGTCGCGGTCGTCGAAACCGATGTACGTCTGGACGTACTGCTCGAAGGTCAATTCCAACCCCAGCGACCGCGCGATCAGCACGAACGCCTGGTAGTGCAGCGGCTCGGAATCCACCAAAACCCCGTCAAAGTCGAACACAATCGCTTCCAACATCCCGCCGAGTCTACTCCGATAAAAACCATCGTTCCGGCCGCGACGAACGCACGCCCTGCGTCTCGTGCAACGCGTGACCCGCCTGATCCGGTTTTTCTACCCGTGTCGGTTAACCCAGGTTCCGATGGTGCCGATCCCCCCGGTATCGCCGACGCACGGCACGCGCCGTTGCCTCTCGGCCTATTGAAGTTCCCCTTGCACGGGGAGAAAGCCAGGGACACCACCATGCCACGCCAAAAAGACATCCTCACCACCGGCGAAGTCGCCAAAATCTGCAACGTCGCCCCGCGCACCGTCTCCAAGTGGTTCGACTCCGGCCAGCTCCGCGGCTACCGCATCCCCGGCTCCAAGGACCGCCGCATCCCGCTGTCCGGGCTGATCCGATTCATGAAGCAGCACAACATCCCGCTGGACGGCCTGCAGTCCGGCGCGACCCGCGTGCTCATCATCGATCAGCCTTCCGAAACCCTCGACGTGCTCAAGAAGGTGCTCGTCGAGCAGGCCAGCTACGAGGTCGAAGTCGCCCACGGCGGGTTCGCGGCCGGCGTCACCGCCGAGAAGTTCCGCCCCCACGTGCTCTTCGTCGATATGCACCTGGCCGACGTCAAGGGCGAAGACCTCGCGAATCTCGTCCGCAACTCCGACGACCTGCAGATGACCAAGGTCATCGCCGTCTCCGGCAAGCTCACCGACGGCCAGGCCCAGCACCTGCTGCACAACGGCTTCGACGGCTACCTCAAGAAGCCGTTCCACGTCCGCCAGGTCATCGAAGCCGTCGAGGACGCCACCGCCATCGTGTACTAAGCCCAACCCTCCGACCGCCGTTAGGCCGGGAAAGAGAGAGCGAGCCGCGGACCACTCGAGATCAGGACGATCCAGGGAATTCGATCCAGGATTCACGACAAGGACGCCACCGCCCGCCGCATCAGAGCCGCCGCCGAAAGGCGCGGCTCTGTTTTTTTAGCCCCGCGCCGCGGCGCACGTCCGCCCCGCTTAATCCGCCGCAAACTGTCGGTATCGCCGCCACGCCGACAGCGCGTAGATCAACACCGCCAGCGCGATGAAGTACTCCTTCGACTCGTCCGCCGCCGACACCAACGCCAGGTCCACCCAGCCGCGTGTGTCTTCGAACGAGTCTTCCAACAATTTCTCCGGCAGGTTCCAGCCGAACCCGAACCAGCCGGGCAGCACCATCGTCCGCGTCGGGATCATCCAGAACCACGACGACGAGGACGCGCCGGCTTCCTTGCGCTTGTCCACCACAAAAAACGGCAGCACCCCGGCCCCCACGGCACACGACAAGCCGGCGATGGTGCGCGGGATCTCGTTGAGCAGGTCGTGATACCAGGCGTCGGCGTTGTGCAGGTTGAACTCGCCCTGCAGGTTGTTCGCCGCGATCGAGGCCGGCACCTCGAAGCCGATGACGTGTTGACCCCACGACGCCTCTTCCCCGGCGAAGTACAGCATCCCTACCGCCAACAGCACAAACCAACCCCGCGCCAGCCCCGTGAGCTTCCGCCCCCGCCAGGCCAACCACGCAAACACCGCGCACGCGGGAAGCAGGTAGACCACCGTCAACAGCTCCTTCAGCCCCAACTCGGCGTGCACCCAGCGTTCCCACGTGTCGTACGGGAGGAACCCTGCGAACAGCAACGCGGCCGCGCTGCCGAGCACCGCCCCCCACGCCAACCGCTTGAGCCAGACCGGGTCCCGCGGAGTTGGAGCCACCGGCTCTGTGCCGCCGACCGAACCTGTTGCTGGAAGTGAAAGCATGAATCGCGAAACCCTGAAATCCCGGAAACTCAACTATCTAAATTAACAAAACCGACCCCTTGGCAAACGGCACATAGGGATGTCCATAGCCGCAGGCCAACGGCCTGCGCGACCGCGCCGGATACGCCCGTTTACGCGCAGCCCGCGGGGCTGCGGCTACCCATTCGCATTCACGCCGGCTCGACGAAGTCCACTTCCCCGCCGCCCGGCAACGCCGGGATCAGGCCCGCGGCGACGCCTTCCTTCATCAGTTGCGACACCGCCGCCCGGCCACGCTCGCCGTAGTCCATCGTCCACCGGTTGACGTACATCCCCACAAACCGGTCGGCCAACTCCGTGCCCATGTTCCGTGCGTAATTCAGCGCGAAAGCTACCGCGTCGTCCCGATGACCGAGCGCGTGCTCGATCGAATCCAGCAGCACCCGGCAGATCACCGGCGCTTCGCCAGACTCGACGAGGTCCCGTCGGATCGCGTTGCCGCCCAGGGGCAACGGCAGGCCGCGTGAGTGGGTCCACCACGAACCTAGATCGACGACGAGTTCGAGGCCTTGATCCTGGAACGTGATTTGGCCTTCGTGAATAATCAAACCCGCGTCGAACCTTTCGGATTCAACTTCGTCGAGGATCTGATCGAACATCACGTGCTCCCAGTCGAAATCGTCCTTGGACAAGCCGTGCTCGTGGAGCCAAAGCTGCGTGGAGAGCCAGGCGGTGGTGCGCGGGCCGGGCATGGCGAGCTTCTTGCCCTTCAGGTCGCCGGGCTGGGTGATATGCCCGGGACGGCTGACGATCATCGGCCCGTACCCGTCGCCCATGCTGCTGCCGCAGGACGTGAGCGCGTAGTGCTCCGCGACGTGCGGGTACTGGTGGATGGAAAACGCGGTGATCTCGAGCTCGCCCTGTTCGCTGCGCTCGTTGAGCGACTGGATGTCTTCGAGCACGTGAACGAAGTCGTAGCCGCGGGTGTCGATCTGGGGCTTGAGTTGGGTGCCGTCGGGCGCAACGAAGTTGGCCAGCGGCCACCACATGAACGCGTCGTCGGGGTCGGGGCTGTGCCCGATGCGGAGCGTGCGGTTCGCGGTCGTCGGGGCGGGCGTAGTCATAGGGCAGGAGTGTAGGAACGCGCCGCCCGTGCCCCGGGAGGCGGGCTCGAAACCCGACCCGCAACTCCGCCATCTCCTAAACTGCCCGCATGTCCAGCAAGACCCATTACGACCTGATCGTCATCGGCGGCGGCCCCGCCGGGTATGTCGCCGCCATCCGCGCCGCCCAGCTCGGCAAGAGCGTCGCCTGCGTCGAACGCGACAAGCTCGGCGGCGTTTGTCTCAACTGGGGCTGCATCCCCACCAAGGCCCTGATCGCCTCCGCCGAGCTGTACTACAAGGCCAAGCACGAGGCCGACCACTTCGGCATCACCGTCAAGGACATCGCCTACGACTGGGACAAGGTCATCGGCCGGTCGCGCAACGTCTCGGGCCAGCTCAACAAGGGCGTCGGCTTCCTGTTCAAGAAAAACAAGATCGACCACTACGACGGGCACGCCTTCATCCCCGCCGCCGGGAAAGTCCAGGTCTTCAAACACGACCACGTCGACACCAAACAGCAGCCCATCGACCAGGACCTGCCCGCCGAGGTCCGCTTCACGTCGGACCCCACGCACACGCTCACCGCCGACAAGATCTTGATCGCCACCGGCGCCGCGCCCCGCCCCCTCCCGGGGGCGCCGTACGACGGCGAAAAGATCATCTCCAGCAAGGACGCGATGGTCCTGCCCAAGCGCCCCAAGAAGCTCTTGGTCGTCGGCTCGGGCGCGATCGGCATGGAGTTCGCCTTCTTCTACAACGCCTTCGGCACCGAGGTCACCGTCATCGAAATGATCGACCGCGTCATGCCCATCGAAGACGCCGACGTCTCCAAGGAGATCGCCAAGAGCTTCAAGAACCAGGGCATCACCATCAAGACCGGCCACGTCACCAAGTCCATCGAGACCACCAAGAACGGCATCAAAGCCACCATCGCCAAGGTCGGCGACGAGTCCGGCAAGACCGAGACGATCGAAGCCGACCACGCGCTCGTCGCCATCGGCGTCCGCGGCCGCTTCGACGGGCTGTTCGAAGACGCACTCGGCATCGAAATCTTCAAGGGCCACATCAAGACCAACTACACCGAACCCGGCAGCGAGTACAAGACCTCCGTCCCGGGCATCTACGCCGTGGGCGACGTCATCGGCCCGCCCTGGCTCGCCCACGTCGCCTCCGAAGAAGCCATCGTCGCCGTCGAACGCATGTTCGGCCACGACGCCCCCGACATCGACTACGGCTCCATCCCCGGCTGCACCTACTGCAACCCGCAGGTCGCCTCCATCGGCCTGTCCGAACAAGCCTGCAAAGAGCAAGGCATCGCCTACGACACCGCCACGTTCCCCTTCCAAGCCTCCGGCAAGGCCCAGGCCCTCGGCGACACCACCGGCTTCGTGAAGCTCATCGCCTCCAAAGACCACGGCGAGATCCTTGGCGCCCACATGATCGGCGAGGGCGTCACCGAACTCATCGCCGAGATCTCCCTGGCCAAGAGCCTCGAAGCGACGGCCGACGAAGTGATCAACACGATGCACGCCCACCCGACGATGTCCGAAGCGGTGCACGAAGCGGCGCTGGGCACGGACGGGCGGATGATCCACTTCTAACCGCCCCGTGCCTCATGCAAGACAACGTTACGAACGAGGCGTTACGTCGCGACGGCTATGCCGTCGTGAAAAACGTGGTGGATGCGGGCGAGGTCTCGCGCCTCCGCCAAGCACTGTCACTCCGAAACCACCGACGCGCCAACCTGCGAAATGTTTTTTCGGCGGTTCCGGAGTCGGTCCGCGTCCTTCGCCACCCGGGCGTTCGAGCCTGCATCCGAGCGTCGCTCGGCACCAACGCCTTCGCGGTCCGAGCCATCCTTTTCGATAAGACCGCCGACGCCAACTGGCTGGTCGCCTGGCATCAGGACACCGCGATCCCGATCCAGGAACCACTCGACACAGCGCAACTCCCCCCAGGCTACGGGCCGCAGTCTGTCAAGGACGGCGTCCCGCACTGTCGCGCCTCCGAAAACCTGCTGGCCGACATGTTGACGCTCCGCCTTCACCTAGACGACTGCGGGGAAGAGAACGGCCCACTCCGCGTGATCCCGGGCAGTCACGCGCTAGGCCGACTCGAAGACCACAAAATCGAGAACGCTCGCCGCCAAACCGAACCGGTATCCGTCCTCGCCGCGGCAGGTGACGCGCTACTTATGCGTCCCCTGACGCTGCACGCTTCGTCGCAGTCCGATCGCCCGGGGCACCGGCGCGTCCTGCACGTCGAATTCGCACACAAGCAACTACCCGAACCCCTCCGGTGGCACGAACGGCAATACCTTTTTCATCCTGGCTTCCCGCGTTGATTCCGCGCGTTTCCTTGCCGAACTCCGCGCGGATCGGACACGGTGTCCACCATCGAGTGGTTCACCGCCAAGCCGGCCTAGGCATCCACCTCGTCTCGCCCACGCGCAAATAGCACCAACGCCAACTCAAGCCGCTTCAACTCGCGGAGCGTGGCGTGGTGATGGCGACGCATCCACGTCCATAGGCAAAGCGCCACCGCCAACACAGCCAGCAATCCAAACACCGTCGATAGCAACAGCTCAGCGTGCAGATTGTCCGCCCGCAAAAACGCCACCGCGGTCATACTCATCGCAACCCCCAACGACACCTGCAACGCCGTGGGCAGTGCCGCCCGACGCCGCGATTTGTTTTGCATGGCGTCCAGCACCGCAGCCGCACTGCGTTCATGGTCGGCCGCGACCGCGCGGGCTTCGTCGGCCGACAAGTGCCGCAAGAGCACGCTCCGCAGGCGTTCGTCGGCTTGTTCGGAATCGAGGTCATGGGTGGGTTCCGTGTTCATCAGACGTTCCTTTCGAGAAATAGAGATTCGCTCATTCGCCGCCGCGCGTAATGCAAACGCGACTTGATCGTCCCCACGGGCAGCCCCAGCGCCGCCGCGATGTCCTGCGCCGTTTGCCCCTCCAGGTAATGCCGCACCACCACGTCGCGGTGACCCGGTGAGAGCAGCCCCAGCGCCGCCCGCACCAAAGTCGACCGTTCCTCCGCTACTAGCCCCGACGAAACCGACGCATCCAACGAGAACGAAGAAGCGACGGCCGCGTGTTGCGCCCCTGCCATCAGCTTCCGCTGCCGCGCCTGACGACGCACCCAATCCGCCGCCCGCCGCTGCGCGATTCGCATCAGCCATCCGGGAAACGCAGCCGGATCGTCCAGCCGCCCCAAGTCCTTCACCACGGTCAACCAAACGTCCTGCGCCAAATCCTGCCCTACCTCGGCTCGCCCGGTCGCCCGAATCAGCGTCTCCAGCAACCGCGGATGCCACCGCCGCACCAGCGGCCCAAAACCCGCGTCGTCGCCGGCCTGACAAGCCAGCACCAACGCTTCGTCGACGATTTGATTTCCATGCCGTGCCATGCCCCCAAAGTCGCACGTCTTCGCCGCAAGGTTCAATCGAGCCGCACAAATTACGACCCGCCCGATCAACCCCCGTCATAGCCAACGGCCTCTCGGCTTGACAACGCCTCGATCAATCTTCATAGTGTGCTGCTCTACAAGATTGCGGGGTAGAGCAGTCTGGTAGCTCGTCGGGCTCATAACCCGGAGGTCGCAGGTTCGAATCCTGTCCCCGCTATTTGGCTAAAGCCTTGCGGTTGTGCAAGGCTTTATTATTTCGAATCTTGCGAGTGGGGGCTTAAATATATTCCGAAACGGATTTGAGCCGCTTGACCTCCGGGCCTTAACCCCGGAGGTCATTCTGTCATTGGGCCTGGCTTGGAGACATGGCTTTTGATACTCCACGCTTTGCGGCATGCCTACCCGCAGTTCAACCAACGAGAGACCTCCATGGCATGCCCCTCGACACCTATTCAAGAAGTCACCGACACCATCCTCGCCGCCCGATGCTTGACAGCGGACTCGAACACTTGCCAAAAACCTCAACACTGACACAACGTGCCGCGGGATCAACCTGTTCCTGCTCGCGCTCGCCGGCTGGTCCGCCGGCTATGCCAGCCCCTGGTGGCTGATCTTCAAACAAGCCCGCGACCGCGGCGGCCACGTTTGCAAAGGTGAGAAGGCCGTCACGGTCATCTTCTGGAAAGAGCTCACCGTCACCGACGAGCAGACCGGGGAGCCCAAGAAGCTGCCCGTCCTGCGACGCTACAAGGCCTTCAACGTCGAGCAGACCGAAGGCGTGGCATATCCGGAAATCAAGCTGCCTACCCGCCCGTTCACGCCGTGCGAGGCGGCCGAACGGCTCGTTGCCGGTTACACCGACGGGCCCCGCATCGTGCACACCGAAAGCCAAGCCCGCTACCGACCCGAAGACGACGAAATCCGCATCGCCCGGCCCGAGCGGTTCCTGAGCGCCGAGGAGTATTACGCCACCCTGTTCCACGAACTGGGGCACTCCACCGGGCACTCGTCCCGCCTCTACCGCGGGCTGGATACCAAACCGGCCGCGTTCGGCTCGCCCACGTACGCCAAGGAGGAACTGGTGGCCGAGTTCGCCGCCGCGGGCTTGTGCGGCCTCACCGGCATCGCGCCCACCACGATCGACAACGCGGCGGCGTACATCCAGGGCTGGCTGAAGGCGCTGAAGTCGGACAAGCGGCTGGCCGTCCACGCCGCCGGGGCGGGACAAAAAGCGGTGGACTGGATCGCCGGGGAACGCCACCGGTGATCCCGAGAGGATGGGGGCAGGCCAGCCCTGACGGGATTGAACTAAAGCTGTGTACGAACACAGGCTGATTCTCGCCTGGCCTTTGTGGGCTACTTCTGCCCGATCACCCATCAAAGCTCGTCGAGCCAAATGCTATGTCAAGCATTAGTCGTTCAGGAGCCAACCAAAATCGGAATGATAAACGTAAGTGAATCCATAGGTGCTGTAATTAAAAACCGAGAGCCCAAAGGCATCACCGTTGTCTAACTGATTATAAACGGTCTTCCCGTAGTAGGTCGCAATAGGATGCAAGCCATGGCCTTGAAGTGTATTTGGGTAGCTACCGTGCTGTTCAAAGTGTTTGTTTAATTGAAGAATGAGTGGATCGCAGGTCACCAATACATCCGCAGGTTCAGGTCCGATGAGCAACCAAAGCCTCTGTGGGTATGCGATCGCACTGTAGTCGTAAACAACCAACAAAACGGGCCCTGTGAGTCCTAGCCCCAATATCGCCACGAGACATTTTCTTATGTGATTCTTCATAAGTAGTCGTTCACCGCGTTTCTCTGTAGGCATTCTTTTGGACAGCAGCCTGGTGGACATGGCGGAATTCTTAGATCTCTCCAGCTCGTAATAAATTCTCCCCTGCTCAACGCTCGCTTTAAGTTCTGCTGCAATAGCCAAATAAGGTTCCGGGAAACCGTCGATCCCCTGCTCGCAAATCTGCGGTGTACATCCAGTGCAACCTGATTGTTATGGGAATCAATTCTGGAATCAACTGAGCACCCTCTACCCTCATGTAAATCCGCGATGGCCTTGGCGTGTACTCGTATCGTTCGACGAGGTGACCTGTGGCGGTCGTCAAGCCGATCACATTGTAATGGGCGTCTTGCAACGCGAAGTACACCCGCTCGCAGAAGTGCTCGTCGGTGTCCTGCAGCACGTCCTGGTTCACCGCCACCTGGATCAATTCGTCGATGTAGTCCAGGCCCCAGACGTGCTGTTTAAGCACGTAGTCCGATCCGTTGCGGACTTCCAGCAGCTGCCAACGGTCCGAGTAGTAGTCGTGGTAGATCCCGTCGGCGTCGCCGGAGTTCTGGATCTCCCGCTTTACCCGACGGCCTAAACCGTCGTAGGCGTACGTCGCGAGCACCGCGCCGCGTTCGGGGTCGGCGTTGCTGCCGTCCCCGTCGCCGTCGACAGGGAACGGCGTCCCGAAAATGTCGGCGTTGTCGGTGTAACCGGCGCTCACCTCGACGAGGCGGTTCCACGCGTCGTACCGGTACGCGAACGAGCCGTCGCAGATCAGGTTGCCCGCCGCGTCGTAGACCAGCGAGGCCTGGGGATACGACTCGAAGCCGCCCCACTGCGGGTAGCCGTCCCCGTCGACCGCGAACGTCTCGTTGATCTGAACTTCGTGGTCGTCGTCGAAATCGCCGTCGTGGTTAAAGCCGTTGGTGTCGTTGTTGTGGTCGACCCAAACGGTGGCCCAGCGGATACCGATGGCACCGGTATCGGCGCTGAAGCCGACCCGCCCGCCGGCCATGTCGAAGCGATCCGACGAGGCGGAGGTCGCGAACACGTAGCTGTCCGTGCTTTCGAGGTTGTCCAGGCCCGGCTGGTCGGCGGACCAGTACACCTTGACGTCCGTGCCGTCGGCTCACCGTGGCGGGGGACCCCGGAAGGCTCGACGAAGAGAAGCTGGCGTTCCTGGATGACGCCCTGCTCCGAAGCGTCACGCTCGCCTCTCGCGTCGCTTCGACCCTGGCTCGGTCAAGCCCCGGGGCTGTCTGAGAGGGATTCTGGGCACGCCGTGATCTCCGTCGCGGGCTCCCACGCAAGGGCACGACCCGCGACGGGCGGGCCGATGCGCGGTAGGTTTGACGGCTCGCCCAAACCACAATTGGCGGGCACGGATCACCCTTCCGCTCTTCCTCTTGGGTTCTGCGCTCATGGCCAAGATCAAACACGGCATCATCGGCACCGGCGGCATGGCCGCGGCCCACGCCCGAAACTTCGCCGCGATCCCCGGCGTCGAGACCGTGGCGTGCTACGACGTGCTGCCCGACCGCGCCCAACGGTTCGCAGAGACGCACGGCATCCGGCACGCCGTCGGCAGCGTGGACGACCTGCTGGACGCCTGCGATTCCGTATCGATCGTCACGCCCGACGCGTTCCACGCGGAGCTCTCGCTCAAGACGCTCGCGGCGGGCCGGCACCTGCTGTGCGAGAAGCCGTTGGCCACGACGTTGGCCGACGCGCGGAAGGTCGCCAAAGCGGCGCGGGCGGCGAACGAGCGCGGCGTGACGCACCTGATCAACTTCAGCTACCGCGACGCGTCGGCGTTCCAGAAGGCGATCCGAATCGCCGCCGAAGGCAAACTCGGCCGGGTCCGCCACGTCACCGGCAAGTACCTCCAGGCGTGGCTGAGCACCAAGGTCTGGGGCAGCCCGCTGTCGGAGGGCTGGCTGTGGCGTCAGCAGATCCCGCCCGGCGGCGGCCCGGCGGCGGGCGGCACGCTCGGCGACATCGGCTGCCACATCCTCGACTTCACCACCGCGGTGGCCGGCGACGTCAAGGCGCTGCGCTGCCTGGCGCGCACGTTCCCCAAGGTCCACCCCGACACGGGCGACACCCTGACGTCCTACGGCGGGAAGAAGTTCAACGCCAACGACTCGGTGCTGATCGATCTCGAACTCGCCGACGGGCAGGGCGTGGGCACGGTCGAGGCGACCCGCTGGGCGACCGGGCACCCCAACCAGGTCGCGCTGGGCGTCTACGGCACGGAGGGCGCGGTCGAAATCGACCTCGAGCGGAGCTACACCATCCTGCGGACGTGTCTGGGCAAGGCGCGGCACAAGGCCGAGTGGAAAGACGTTGAGGTCAAGCCGACGCCAAACAACTACGCGCGGTTCGTGCGTTCGATCAAGACGGGGAAAAACGATCAGGCGGACCTGGTGCGCGGGGCGCAGGTGCAGGCGTATCTGGACGCGTGCGAGCGTTCGGCGGAGAGCGGCGGAAAGCGGGTCACGATCCGAAAGCACGTGTGAGGCGTCGGCGGCACGGAACGCGGGCCGATGGCTCGAGAGGGCGCGCCGCCGTCCGGGCTTCGCGGCTCGAGAAGTTAAGCTCGGCATACTCGACTCGGCGACGCGACCCCGCAGGTATGCTCGGACGGCATCTCGCGACCGCAACACCAAGGCCCGTATGAAATCGAACTCGCCCCGACTGATCGACATTGCCGAACGCGCGAAGCTGTCGGTGACGTCGATCTCGCGCATCCTGGGCGGGCAGCGGCTCTCGGAATACAGCCCGGCGACGCAGGAACGCGTCCGTAAGATCGCCGAGGAGATGGGCTGGCGGCCCAACCTCGTGGTCCGCGGGATGAAGACCGGGCAGACGCACACGTTCGGCGTGTTCATGGCGCCGTACGACACGTTCTGGACCGGCGTGGTCTACGGCATCCACGACACGCTGCTGGACGCCAAGCAGGTGCCGCTGGTGCTCTGGCCGCACGCGCTGGTGCACCCGACGCTCGAGGCCGCCGACCCCGACGGCCAGACCCAGGTCGCCGCCCGCAACAACGCGACCCCCGGCGGCGCGGGCCTGCCGGGCAGCCACGTCGCGGACCCCGAAGGCTCGGAGCGGCGGGAGCTGGATCGCATCAACTGCCTCGAAGACCGACGGGTCGACGCCATCCTGAGTTGGCCGCTCCACGAGCGCAACGCGCGGGAGCGCCTGACCATGCTCAGCTCGCGCGGCTGGCGGGTGGTGACGATCGACGACGCGTTGCCGGCCCCGGCCAAGTCGATCTACGTGGGCGGCGACGAGACGGGCACGATGCGGACCGTCCGCGATCACCTCGCGGGCTTGGGGCACCAGCGCGTGGCCTACGTCGGCGTCGACCGCCAACACACCTGGGCCCGCCGACGCAAAGCCGCGTTCGCCGAGGTTTGGCCCGACCGCGACGCCTGCCCGATGCTCGACCTGGAGTACGACGACGGGTCGTGCAGCGGCGAAGCCCTTGCGTTCATCCAAGCGCACCCGCGGACCACCGCGGTCGTTGCCGCCACCGATCATCTCGCCCGCCAAATCACCCGGGCCCTGATGCAGGCCGGGCGATGCGTGCCCGACGACCTGTCGATCGTCGGCTACGGCAACGACGCGTTCGGCAGCGGCGACGTCCCGCTGACCACCGTCGACCAGCAGCCCTACGAGGTCGGCTGCGTCGCAGCACGGGTGGCGCTGCAGAAGATCAAGCCCCAAGACCGGCAAGTATTGGTGCCGACACGGCTGCTGACCCGGCGCTCGACCCAGCCCGCGAAGGGCTGAGCCGTCGGCCCCAACCGCTGCTTACGGGGCGGTCGCGGCCAACTCGATCTGAAACGGCGTGGCGGGCAGCTTCTCGGAGTTGACCAGATTCACCTTCGGGTCGGCGTGGTTCGCATACCGCACGTCCACCGGGCTTGGAACCTGCGGGGACCACACCGCGACCGTATCGGGCGCGACGATTTCGGTTTCGGCCTTGGCTCGGGTTCCGCTGCGATCTCCCAGGACAAACGCGGCGGGCGGCGTGCCGTCCTCGTCGGTCCGCAGGCCTTCGCCGACGCGGTCGAAGGTGACCAGCACCCGGCTCGCGTCGTCAGGGTCGAGGCGGACGTTAATGGGCCGGGGGCTGCCCGCGACGGTGCCCGTGAAGCCGTAGACCTCATGCAGCGCGAGACGGGCCAGGCGTTCACCGACCGGCTGCTTGTTCGGCGGGTGGATGTCGTCGGCCTTGCCCACGTCGATGGTGACGGCCATGTCCACGTTGGGCAATTCCAGCGCGGTCAGGCGTTGCTGGTTCCGGAAGCTCGCCCAATTGGCGTTGTTCTTGGCGAAGTTGGGCAGCTGCACGAAGTACACCGGCAGGTCGGGGTTCTGGAACCCTTCCCGCCACGAGCCGACCAGATCGGTAAACAGCTCGCGATAGACGACCGGCATCCACGCGTCGGATTCGCCCTGGTACCACAGCACCCCGCGGATCGACATCGGCTGGAACGGGTGGACCATGCCGTTGTCCAGCGCGGACAGTTTGTGCTGCGGGCCGGCCCCCATCCACAGCGGACGCGGCCCTTGCTTCCCGCCGGCTTCCCATTCGGCGACCGCGGCCTTGTGGCTCTCGACGTTCCGGGCGTAGGTGTTGCGCAGGCGTTGGGCGTGCGGGCTGGCGTCCAGCGTGTCGGGCGGCAGCCACGCCCGGATCTTCGAGCCGCCCCAGGCCGACTGGATCAGACCGATCGGCCGATCGAGCTCCCGCCGCAGGTTGTGGCCAAAGAAAACCGCGACCGCCGAAAAACGCTCGAGCGTGCCCGGGCCGCTGATCTGCCATTGCACGTCGATATCACGCTGCGGCTGGTCTTTGGAAACATGCGGCGCTTTAAGCAGGCGCAGGTTCGGCTGCGGGGCCATCGCCAATACCCACTTCTGGCCCCAGGAATTCCGGATCGGCCAACCCATGTTCGATTGCCCCGAGCAGAACCACACCTCGCCGGCGACGACGTCGGTCAGCGTGATCTGCTCGCTTCCGGCCACCGTCAACTCGTACGGCCCGACGTCCACGACCTCCGGCAACTCGGCGAGCCAGTAACCGTCGCCACCGGCGATCGCCGAGCCCTCGTGCCCCGCGAGCGTCACCGTCACCTCGCTGCCCGGGGCGTCCCAACCCCAAACGCGGACCGGGGCCTCGGCCTGGAAAACCATGTGGTCCGTGAACGGCGCCCCCAACCGCAGCGACTCCGCTGCCGCGGGCGGGACGCTCGCCGTAAACGCCAACACGAACACCAAGCAGGTCAGAGCCAAACCGGCACGAGAAGGGAAGCAGGGTCGGTTCATAGTCAAAAAGCCCCGGGCAGGGCCAGACGAAGGAGATGAAAATTACTTAAAATACTTTAACGAACAAAAAAAGCCAAGTCGGGACAGAATATGATTGTAAACTCAAACACAGAAATCGCAATCACAAATATTTGTGATATTTTACCCGTTCCCTTTCGTCCCAGCAACCCAATCCCCCCACCGCCATGCTCGACGTCACCCAGATCTTCCAGCGTCAATCCGACCGCCCCATCCTCAGCTACCGCGACTTCCCCGGCGTCGCCCAGGTCTACAACCCCGGGCCCGCCAAGGTCGGTGACGAGTACATCCTGCTGGTCAGCGTCGTCGATCACCAGACCCCAGGCACCGGCCGCGACGTCGGCGAGTCCCGCGTCGCCCGCTCCAAGGACGGCGTGAACTTCGAGCTGTCCACCGAGAACTTCATCCCGCACGACGACTCGCAAGAACCCTACTCGCTGTTCCACCACTACATCGACCCGCGCATCACGCCGCTGGAGGGCTACCACTACATCATCACGCCGGCCATGGTCCGCGGCTGGGACTCGCCCGTGGGGCAGCTCGGCCGAACCAAGGACTTCTCCCCCGGCAGCTACGAACGCCTGGGTGTCATCAGCCAACCCAAGAACCGCGGCGCCTCGCTGTTCCCCGAGAAGATCAACGGCAAGTACTGGAAGCTCGACCGCCCCGGCGGCGGCGACGGGTCCAACGGCGAGATCTGGATCAGTTCCTCGCCCGACCTCCTGCACTGGGGCGACTTCCGCCCACTGCTCCAGCCCAATTACAAGTTTTGGAACCTCAACAAGATGGGCCCGACCCCGCCCATCAAGACGGATAAGGGTTGGCTCGACCTGGTCCACGGCGTCTTCGAACCCGCCGGCGGCGCGGTGTACTACATCGGCGCGATCCTGCTGGACCTCGACGAGCCGTGGAAGGTGATCGGCAAGACGCAGAGCTATCTGATGATGCCCGAACTCGAGTGGGAGCGCTCGGGCAACTGTGACAACGTCGTGTTCCCCTGCGGGGTCCTGCCCGAGTACGACAAAGACGAACTCCGCCTCTACTACGGCGCCACCGACTGCCACATCGGCTTGGCCATCGGCTCGATCTCCCAGACCGTTGAAGCCTGTTTGAAAGGCTTGTAAATCACGATCCGCCTTCATTTCTGCATCACGAGTCAAACATGAATCTGTTCCGCAACATCGGCCTGGCGGGGTGTTTGGCGGTGGGAGCCGCGACCCCTTCGAGCGCGGAGGGTCCGCTCAACGTGCTGGTCATCGTCGCCGACGACGCCGAGATGCTCGACATCGGGCGCTACGGCGGGACCCTGCCCACTCCCCACCTCGACCGGCTGGCCGACGAAGGATTGCGCTTCACGAACTGCTACGCCACGGCAACCGTGTGCACCCCCAGCCGGTTCACGCTGCTGACCGGGCAGTACCCCAGCACCAGCCGGACGCTGACCGACGCGACCGAGCCGGGGGCTTGGCCGGTGTTGCGTTGGAATACCTTCATCGAAGAAGCCGACGTGACGATCGCCGACCGCTTCGAAGCCCGCGGCTACCACACGGCGTTCATCGGCAAGTGGCACAACGGCAGCCCGCGGCAGTGGCACGTGCCCTACGAAACCCAGGTGGACAACCCCCAATGGCAGGACGATCTGGTCGAGAACGGCCAGATCCGCCGGGACTACGTCCAACAAACCGCGGGTTTCGACGAGGCCGCGGCCGTCTATACGGAAAACGTCCGCTGGCTGCCCGTGGCCAAGCCCGCCAAGGGCCACCAGCAACACTGGATGACCGACGAGACCAACCGCGTCCTCCGCGAACAGGCCGAGGCCGACGAGCCGTGGTTCGTCTACCACGCCACCACGCTGCCACACCCGCCGGATACGGTCGACTCGCTGAAAGCCGACCCCCGCATCACCCTCTTGGGCCTGCGTGACGAACACCTCGACGCCCAGCCGTCGCCCGAGTCGGTGCTCGCCCGCACCGAGGCGCACGGCCCGTACCACGGCGGCCACCCGTACGACGTCCCGCACGGCGAGTTCCGCGCCAGCGAAGCCGCCGGCATTCTCTGGCTGGACGACGCGGTCGGCGCGATGCTCGCCGAACTCGAAGCCACCGGCCAACTCAACGAAACGGTCGTCGTCTTTACCAGCGATCACGGCCGCACCGGCAAATTCGTGCTCAACGAGGGCCGCGTGCCCCTAATCGTCCGTCTGCCCGATGGCGCTCGCGCCGGAGAGGTCGAAGACGCGCTGGTGAGCCTGGTGGACCTGCCCGCAACGCTGCTCGAACTGTCGAACCGCGAACCGGACCCGGGCGCGGGCCACGCCGACTGGCCGAGCGTCAGTTTCGCGCCATTGATCCGCGGCGAAGCGGAAACGGCGCGCGACGCCGTGTTCATGGAGATCACGCTCACCCGCGCCGTCGTGACCCCGCGTTTCAAGTACATCGCCACGCGTTTCCCGCCCCGCGTCGCCGAAGGCCTGACGCCCGAGACCCGGCAACGGATCAACCAGGAAGGCCGGTTCGCTTCGCCCGACGACCCCGACGGCAACGTCGTCCGCTACCGCGCCGACGCCCGCTTCCCGGGGTACTTCGACGACGATCAACTCTACGACCTCCAAGCCGACCCCGGCGAACAGCGCAACCTCGCCGACGACCCCGAGCACGCCGCGACGCTTTCGCGTTTGCAAGCCCTGCTCGAAGCGCACGTCCGGACCACGCCGTTCCGCTTCGGAGAATTCGGCCACCGGCCTTAATCCGCAACAACCCGCCGCCGCCGTCCATCCCAACCCCACCGAGATCGAACCATGGCTCACGTCGTCCGCCGCAAGAAACCCATCGCCGGCCTCAGGCGGGCGGCCCGCTTCGCCGTCGCAGCGTTGCTGGCCGGAGTTCTGTCGCCGTTTCCCGCGACCGCCCAGGACGCGCCGACGCCCGAGCCCGGCTCCTGGGAATACCGCCGCTACGGCTACGACCGCCCCGCCGCCACCGCGCTGCGCCTCGCCGCCGAACGCAACGCCGCGCTTGAGAAAGACGCCGCGCCCGCCCGCCAGCCCAACATCATCTTCTACATCGTCGACGACCAAGCCCGCCACCGCATCAACCACCTGCCCGAAGGCCGCGACGAGCACGGCAACCCGCGCAACGTCACCCCGACCCTCGACCGCCTCGCGTCAAGCGGCGTCATCCTCGACCAGATGCACGTGCCCTCGGCCGTCTGCATCCCCTCCCGCTTCTCGATCCTCACCGGCACGTACGGCAGCCGCGCCCAGAACGCCGAGATGCTCGAACGCCTCGAGCGCCACGGCTACCCGCCCACCGGCCAGAACGCCCACATCCTGCCCGGGCAAACCGTCACCGTCGCCGATCGCCTCCGCGACGCGGGCTACCGGACGGGGGCCGTGGGCAAGAACCACGTCGTCGAGGTCCACGGCTACGACGCCGGCCGCTTCGACGATGACATCAACGAGCCCGCCGTCGCCCAACGCCTGATCGACAACCACGAAAAGGTCCGCCGGGCTTTCCTCGCTTCGGGCTTCGACTACGCCGACCGCCTGTACCACAACAACCTGCACCCTAACGCC
Source organism: Planctomycetota bacterium (assembly GCA_039180415.1). Lineage (GTDB taxonomy): Bacteria > Planctomycetota > Phycisphaerae > Phycisphaerales > Phycisphaeraceae > CAZIXN01. Next base: position 27,262 of record JBCDDH010000014.1, read on the forward strand.
CCCCACGCCGTGCTCGGCCACAACCTCGACTGGATCACCGAAGGCGCGCTCGAGTTCATCGAAGACGCCGCGCAGCGCGACCAGCCGTTCTTCCTCTACTTCGGCAACACCATGCCCCACGGCCCGGTCGCGCCGAAATACACCTACCGCTCCGACCGTCGGCTCACGCCCAAGGGCGTCCTCGACGAACCGGTCGACCTGCTGATTCAGCCGTGGGAGATCAAGCGGACGCTGGAGCAGGCCGGCATCGACAACCCGCAGGTCGGCAACGCCCTGTGGATCGACTCGTCGGTGCAGGTCATCCACGAGAAGCTCGAGGAACTCGGCCTCGACGACAACACGATCTTCATCTACTTCAACGATCACGGCGTCGAGGCGGGCAAGACCTCGGTCTTTCAGGGCGGCATGGTCACGTACAACTTCGTCTCGGGCCCCGGGCCGTGGGTCAAGGGGGGTGTCGACGGCGGCGGGCGGCGCAGCGACGCGCTGCTGAGCAGCGTGGACTGGGCCGCGACGATGCTCTCCTGGGCCGGGGCCGACCCGGCGCGGTACGCCGACGAGTTCGACGGGCTGAGCTTTGCCCCGGTGCTCTCGGGCCGGATGGACGCCACCCGATCGTCGGTTTACGGCGAGATGGGTTACTCCCGCAGCGTCCGGGTCGGCGACTGGAAGTACATCGCGTTGCGGCCCTCGCCGTACCTCGAAGGTCTGACCGACGCCGACAAAAAAGCCATCCTTAACCGCTGGTTCCAGCGCCGCGACCGGCAGGGCCAACGCCGCGAAGCCAACGAGCCGACCGACCCGTTCCCGCACATCATCGACATCCCCGGCGGCGTCGACAACACCTGGGGGCCGATGCGTAAACACCCGCATTACTTCGACCGCGATCAGCTCTACCACCTCGCCGACGACCCAGACGAACAGGTCAACCTCGCCGTGGACCCCGCATACGGCCCGGTGCTGGAGACGATGCGGCTCGAATTGTCGCGATACATCGAACGCTTGCCCGGCAAATTCGGCGAGTTCCCGGGTAACCCCTCTACGCAAGCCGACGCACCGACGCACGCGTCGGCGACGCCGCCGACCGCCGACCGCCGGGACCGCCACCCCGAGCCCTTAAACCGGCGTCTAAATCGGCACCAATCCTACTAAAACCCAATCAAAATCCGGGTTTGACCGGCACCGCAGGCATAATCCCCGCCAATCGTCGGGGAAATGACGTGGGTTTTGTAAATCTGTTTGACATGACTTCGCATTACACTAAAATTTGTGAAGCGTGTGACAGACGATTGTGGCTTGACTTCTGATTCACCGCAGTAAACGTTTTCTGGTTCATGTCCTGGCTACTCACGCGGAGGTAAACGAAATGATGAAGCAACTTGGAATCTTGAGTGCGGTCGGCGGTTTGTTGATCGCGCCCTCGGCGTCGGCGGCGATCGTCACGACGCTCGTATTCAGCGACGGGCTGGAAGGCACGCAAAACTCTGGGATCGACGGGACGGCGTCCTTTGCGATCGTCGAAGACACAACGACCCTGACCTTGGCCACGGTGGCCCCCGGCGCGTTGTTCGAGATCACGCCGACCGGCACCGGCATCGATAGTGCGGCCGGCGACAGCTCCTTGAATGTCGATGCCGGCGAAGAGTTCACCCTTAGCTTCGACGCGGCGGGGACGCTCGACAGCATCGATATCTTGAGCCTTGCCAACGGCACCGGCGGAGACATCACGATTACGTTCACCAGCAGCGCCGCGGGCGTTTCTCCGGTATCCGTGCCGTTGACGATCGCCAACGGTGCCGACGACGGCGTGGTCGTGCCCGTCGGCTTGGCGTTCTCGTCGGGCGACGTGATCACGGTCTCCCTCTCCAACTCGGACGTCAATGACGACTTCCGACTCGAAGCAGTCACTGCGACCGTTCCCGAACCCGGCAGCCTCGCGCTCGGGCTGGCCGGCGGGGCCGCGATGCTCTACCGCCGCCGCAAGTAAGCGGCCGAACACGAAACCCCGGTCGGCTCGGGCCAACCCCCGAGCCGACCCTTTAAAACCGGGCCAAGCGTCCTCGATCCCCGCTCCCATCTCCAAGCCCGATCGAGACCGACGTGTCTTCCTAAGCTCCCGCCATCCGCCCGGGGAGCCCCGCGTCGACCGACTCGTTTCAAGCCGACGCTTCCGTGCGGCGGACCACCCCGGCCGTATCCGGCGTCGACGGATCGACCGGCTCACGAAAGCGACGCTTCATGACCCCACGACCCGCCGCCGTAGCGTTCCGTCCGACCCCAGGGTTCACGCTGATCGAGTTGCTCGTTGTCATCAGCATCATCGCGATCCTGGTGGGGTTGCTGTTGCCGGCGTTGTCCTCGGCCCGCCGGACGGCGGTGCTCGTGACCTGCACGAGCAATCTGCGGCAGTGTTCGACGGGCATGTACATTTACGCGACCGACAACGGCGGGGCGCTGCCTCCGGGCATCATTCCCGACCGAAATCGCTTTGGCGGTACCGCAAGCCCAGCCTTCGGGTTGACGGCCGCCCGGTGGAGCCGCGACTACATCGCGCCGATCGTGATTGAACGCGAGTTTCGACTCAACGCCGCGGGCATGGTCGACTGGTACGAAGCGACGATCGATACGGTGTTCAGCTGCCCACGAGGCGGTGAGCGCCTTCTGTCTTCTGGACGCACCGCCGCAGACCAGACCGCCCTTAACCTTGCGAACGGAGGCAACCCGAATCCCTGGATCTTCGGTTACGCGGTCAACGGCCTGCTGACGGTCTCGGAAAGCGAATATCTAGATGCGGTTACCAACGGCGGAATCAATGACCTGCGCTACTCGTTCAAGGATCTCAACGACGTTCGCTCCGCGTCAAGCGCGATGATGCTCATCGAATCGACCAGCATCAACGAAGAAGCCAACCGTTATAAGCAAGGAAATCTTCAAGAGACCTTCGAAGCGGCCGCCGCCCCGCATTTGGATCGTGGCACCGTCGGTTACGCGGACGGCCACGCCGGCAATATGAGTTTCGAAGATATTCCCGTGGTGCCTGCGACCTTGTCGGTCGGAGATGATTGGGACACAGACTTTTGGCTCGGGCGATAACCGGAAACAACCCCATGACGGCCAGTTTTTTTAGCCTTCGTGTGAGATGGCGGGCCGTCTTGGCTTCCGTCTTGTGCAGCACGCTTTGCGGAACGCCCCTTAACGCCGCTCAACCCGAGCGCCCCAACGTCCTGTTCGTCGCGATCGACGACTTGCGGCCGGACCTGAGCGCCTACGGCAACGAACTGATCCACAGCCCGAACCTCGACGCGATCGCGGCGGACGGCCTGCTGTTCCAACGCGCGTACTGCCAGCAGTCGCTTTGCGCGCCGTCGCGGTCGAGCCTGATGGCGGGGCTGCGGCCCGGCGTGCCGGGGATCAACGCCACCGATTCGCAGCGACGGGAAACGATCGACGCCACGCTGCGGACGGTACCCACGCTGCCGCAGCAACTGCGCGAACACGGTTACACGACGCTCAGCGTCGGCAAGATCTTCCATACCGACGACACCAGCGGCACCGACGCGTGGGACCGGCGGCTCAAGCCCGGCGGGGGCGGGTACCAACTCGAATCCAACCTGCAGGCCGACGAATTGCGCCGGCAGAAGATCCAGGAAGAAGGCCGTTCGGCGACCTGGCGGTATCAGCGTGGCCACGCGTCCGAGGCCGCGGACGCCCCGGACGACCGCTATCAGACGCACCGGATCGCGACCCGCGGGATCCGCCTGATGCGCGAGCACGTGGAGCAGAGCGCCGACGCCCCGTTCTTCCTGGCGATCGGTTTCCACAAACCGCACCTGCCGTTCGTCGCCCCGCAGAAGTACTGGGACCTCTACGACCGCGACGCGATCGAGCTGCCGCAACGGGCCGAGCCGGCGGGTGTGCCCGAGTATGCGTTGGTGCCGGCGTGGTACGAGATGCGGCAGTACGGCGACGTCCCCAAAGACCGCAAGCGTGAGCTCGGCGACGACCAGACCCGTGCGTTGATCCACGGGTACTACGCCTGTGTCAGCTTCCTCGACGCGCAGGTCGGCCGAATCATGGCGGAGCTCGAGGCGCTGGGGCTGGCCCAGAACACGGTCGTGATCGTGTGGAGCGACCACGGGTTCAAGCTCGGGGATTACGGCGACTGGTCGAAGTACACGAACATGGAGATCGACACGCGGGTGCCGCTGCTGGTCGCCGGGCCGGGCGTGGTGGAAGGCCGAGAGACCGACGCGCTCGTGGAGCTGATCGACCTGTACCCGACCGTCACCGAGTTGGCCGGCGTCCCGACGCCCGGCCACGTGGAGTCGACGAGCTTCGTGCCGCTGCTGTCCGATCCGGATCGGCCGTGGAAGACCGGGGCGCTGTCGTACTACGACCGCCGAAACCCCGACGCGGAAGGATTCAGCCTCCGGGACGCGCGGTTCCGCTACACCGAATGGCGGGACTACGAGACCGGCGAGGTGTTGGCCCGGGAGCTGTACGACCACGCCGACAGCGTGATCGCAGACCGCAACCTCGCGGACGACCCGGCGTACGCCCAAACCATGGATCGGTTGGCCGAAATGCTCGGCGCCGGGTGGAAAGCGTTAGCGCCCGAGATGCAAACGGCAAGCTCGGACTGAAGCCGGCTTGACGCGGGGATTTTTTCGGGCATGCTTACCTCCGATCTTAATACACTAACATTTGTGAATTTGGTGCCACCCCATGCCTAGCCTCCGACCGCCGTCCATCTCGCCCGTCACCATCGACGCCAACCCGGCTTCTTCCAACGGCTCCGCCGGTGACGCGCCGCGCCTGCTCACCGGCCCCGTGCCGAACTTGCCCTGGCAGGACCGTCCCGCCGGCGACACCGAGCCGATGTGGCGATACGACGCCAACCCGGTGATCGACCGCCGGCCGTTCCGTGAGGCCGACCGGGTGTTCAACTCGGCGGTGGTCGCCAAGGACGGCGCGTTCGTCGGCGTGTTCCGCAACGACGGTCGGAACGGCCTGCCGTTCCTCCACGTCGGCCGCAGCGCCGACGGGCTGGCGTGGGACTTCGACCCCAAGCCGATCGTCTTCACCCAGCCCGACGGCACGACCGCCTCCGGCCCGGCCGATTATGGCTACCAGTACGACCCCCGCGTCGTCGAGATCGACGGGCGTTACTTCGTGATCTGGTGCAACGACTTCCACGGCCCGACCCTCGGCATGGGGTACACCGACGACTTCGAGACCTTCCATCAGCTCGAAAACGCCTTCGTGCCGTACAACCGCAACGGCGTGTTGTTCCCCAAGAAGTTCGGCGACGACTACGTCTTGCTCAACCGCCCCAGCGACAGCGGACACACCCCCTTCGGCGACATCTTCCTGAGCCGCAGCCAAGACCTGGTGCATTGGGGCCGACACCGCTTCGTGATGGGCGCTTGCGGCCCGGGCTGGTGGCAGAACCTCAAGATCGGTGCCGGACCCGCGCCAATCGAGACGACCGAAGGCTGGCTGCTGTTCTATCACGCCGTCACCAAGATGTGCAACGGCTACGTCTACAGCATGGGCGTTGCGCTGCTCGACCGCGACGAGCCGGACAAGGTCTTGATGCGGGGCGACGGCTACGTGCTCCAGCCGGAGCTGCCGTACGAAACCACCGGCCAAACCGACAACGTCGTGTTCCCGTGTGCGGCGTTGTGCGACGGGCCGACCGGTCGCATGGCGGTTTACTACGGCGGAGCCGACACGTTCACCAACGTCGCGTTTACGACCGTCGACATTATTTTGGATTGGCTCCGAGAGAACCGCATCCGCTGACGCGTCTTTGCGGGACGCCCCACGTGACCCGCTCCGTGGTGGAAACAGCTTTGCTTACTCTCCCGTCTCCAACGGGTCGATGCCGAACTCGCCGAACGGGTGGGGCAGGTCGGCGCTGAAGCGGTGCAGGTGGGACTTCATCTCCGCGAGCGCCGCGGCGTGGGCCGGGTCGGCGGCGAGGTTGTGCTGTTCGCCCGGGTCGGCCCGCAGGTCGTAGAGCTGGTCGTCGTCGAAATAACCCGGGAAGATGCGGTGTTTGTTGTAGCGGACCCGGCCGCCGTCGGGGTCACCAAAGGACTCGCCGGCGCCTTCCGGGTTGATGCGCCGGCGGTTGTCGGGCGTGAGCGTTTCGGCGATGCGTTCGGGGAAGCGGGTGGCGATGTATTTGAACCCCGCGGTGACGACGCCGCGGGTGTAGGTGACTTCCATGTAAGCGGCCGCGCGGACTTGTTCGGCTTCGCCCGTGAGCAGCGGCACGAAGCTGACGCCATCGGTGGGGTAGTCGGCCGGCAGGGTTCCGCCGGCGAGGTCGATCAGGCTGGGCAGCAGGTCCGCGAGGGAGACCACGCCGTCGACGACGGTGCCGGGCTCGATTTTTTCCGGCCAGCGGATGAGCAGCGGGACCGGGCCGTCGTTGAGCACGAACTTGCCCCGGCGTCCGTGGTCGCTGACAAAGACGACGATGGTGCGATCGAGCAGGCCACGGGCTTCGAGGTCGTCGAGCATCGCGCCCACCGCGTCGTCGAGCCAGAGCACACCGGCCGTTTCGCTGCGGACCGATCGGTTTTCGAACGGGCCGTAGGCCTCGGTGCGTCGGATCAGGTCGGCGAAGTCCGGCAGGACGTCGAGGTGCTCGTCGCGGTAGCCGTGCAGCGTGGCCCGCGGGTCCATGTCGTGGAGGGTGTCCCAGATGTCCGGCGGGTGGGGGATGGTCGTGGCGTGGTAGAGCAGCCAGGGCCGGTCGCCGAGCGCGAAGTCGTCGAACTGCCGGAGCGTCTCGTGGGTGAGCCAGTGCTGGTGGTGCCCCATGAGTCTGCTGGAGACGGGCATCGCCTTCACGTTGTTGGGGTAGACCGCCCGGGCGTGGTCGAAGCCGCCGAGCTCCCGGATGTGGCGGGCCCGCAATTCGATGTTCTCCTCCATCGGCCGGGCGTAGTCGGGGTCGTCCGGCCAGGAGCGTGGGGGCACGTGCCACTGCGGGCCCAGCCCGACGTGCCACTTGCCGACCAACGCGGTGGCGAAGCCGTTCGCCGAGAAGGCGTCGGCGAGGGTGGCATCGTCGGGGTTGATGAAGGTGTTCCAGGTGATACGGGCCGGCTCGCCGGCGGGGGTGCGTTGGGCGACCGTGGCGGAGCGGGACGGGATCCGGCCGGTGAGCAGCGTGTACCGGCTGGGGGTGCAGACCGTGGAGGTGGGGTAGGCCCGGGTAAAGCGGGCGCCCTCGGCGGCGAGGCGGTCGAGGTTGGGCGTGGCCAGCCGGCCGCCGTAACTGCCCAAGTCCCGCCGCTCGGCGTCGTCGGCGACGATGATCAGGACGTTGGGAGCTGCCGGGGCCTGGGCCGTAGCGGGAGCCGAAACATACCAAACGCCAAATGCTATGGCGGCGCCCATAAATTTTGATACAATCATTTGTGATCGATGAAAACTCGACATCTATACCTCTCGTCATCCATTTGAATCTGCCCCCGGGTGCCCCCTATGTGTGGAAATAGGGCACCGAGTCAGGCCTCACTTTTCAGCCCACCGGATCAATCCCATGATCAAACTTTCTCGACCCCGGATCGCGTCTTCCCGACGTGCCTCGCTCTCAGTGTACGGCCTCGCTTCGATCCTGTTGCTCGCGACCGGCGCCCCCGCCGATGCCGAGCCCGCCGAGTTGCCCCAAGCCTGGCTCAACATCCACGGCGTCGGTTGGGACGGGCCCGACGACTCCCCCGGCCCGATCATGCGTCTGGCCCGCGGCCTGGGCTATCACTACATCTACCACGGCGAGAAGTACGACCACTACGACGGGCCACACCGGGCCGACTTGTTTTTCTATTACAACGACCCGCACAAGCAGATCCAGACTTCGGTCCAAGGCGATTTTTCCGAAGCCGAGTTGGCCGCCGCGAAAGAGGCGGCGCCCTACACCCTCCGGCTGCACCCGATGATCCCGCGGGCGATCGACGAGCCGGAGTTCGAACGGTTGGCCAAGGCCGCCCCTCGGGTCTACGAGGCGTACAAGAACCAGCTCGAAGCCACCAAGGCCTGGGCCAACACGAACCGGCCGTTCCCCCACAACCTTGCGCAGCTGCAGATCTGGGGCGACCGCGACGCGACGCGTTGGGAGCCGAGCCCGAACTACCAGCAGGACGCGGTGATCGACGAGCACGTCGCCGCGATTGTCGAGCACGTCAAAAAGCAGGAACGCCCCGCCGACAAATACCTGTTTAAAGGCGTGGTGTTCGACGTGCCGGAAATCTGGAAGGAGTTCAACTGGGCGTCGAACCGCGGCCTGCCCGGCAAGCCCGACGAGAACCGCACCGCCGTCGCCCGCCCGGGTATCACGTACGACTACGCCACCCTGCAGGAAGGCTGGTACCACTTCCTGGACCGCCTACACGACGCGCTCGAGGACGCGTTCCCGCAGCGCGACATCAAGATCGTTCACGAGCCCGCATCGATCTGGGCCGACTGGGGTCAGTACATCGCCGACATCCCGTACGAATCGGTGACGCCCGAGATGATGGACGGCATCCGCGGCGACGCGATGGTCAGCGAAAAGCCCTCGCTGGAATTCCTGACCCAGCGGGAGCTGGCCGACGACGGCTGGCCGCTGAACCTGCTGGGCAACGTCACCGGCGACCTGTTCCCGAAGAACCCCAGCTTCCCGCTGCAACTCGTCGTCTTCGGAGAATGCGCCTCGCGTGGCAGCAACTTTTTCGCTTACGGCACGTTCGCGCGCGAGTTCGAGCGCCTGCCGCACACCTACGGCGTCGACCTGAACCTGCTGCGCATCGTCGCGGGCTGGGAGAACTCGCACGCTACACCCGTCGAGACCCGGCTTTGGGACTACGAGAACCGGGTTTATCTCAGCCCCACCGCCGTGGCCGACGAGCGGTCGCTCGCCGCGGTCAACCCGTATACCGGTGAAATCCAAGGCACGCTCCGCTCGGCCGACGCGGCGATCAAACTGGCCGACGGGCTGGTGCCGTCCGCTTCCAGCGACGGCCTGAACGGCGTTAACGCGTTCTTCGAATCCGTCGACGGCGAAGCGCCGGTGGTCTTCGAAAACAGTCTGCTCAAGCCGCGCCCCGGCACGAAGCTGCCGCTCGGCTTCCGCCTCCAACTCGACGAGGCTCCCGCCGACGGCGTCTACTTCGCACATCTCCAGGAAGCCGAACTGGTCCACCGCCCGCAGGAGGTGCCGCACATCATCCGTGAGTTGCACAACCCCGGCTTCGAACTCGGCCCCGAGGGCTGGTACACCGGCGACGGCCGCGACGTCCGCGTCGTCCCCGAACGCAAGGTCGTCCGCAGCGGCGAGCTCTCGGGCAAGCTCATCGCCCGCGCGAAGCGATGGCACAGCTTCACCCAACGCACGCCCGACCTTTACAACATCCACGGCCCGGGCACCTACCGCGTCTCCGGCTACGTCCAGCAACCGGCGGACTCCGACGCGGTCGTGAACGGTTCGATTCAAGCCATGGTCCGCACCGCCGCCGAAGGCACCCGAACGTTTTCTTCCGAGCCCGTGCGGCTTATCCCCGGGCAGTGGGTCAAGGTCGAGGCCGATCTCGAGATCGACTTCACCGGCGTCGCGGGGGCCGGCAGCATCGGCTTCCGCATCGACCACCGGACCATGCCGTACTACCTCGACGACGTGAGCTTCGAAAAGATCGACTGATCGATCTTCCGTGTTTGCACGCGAGCCATATCCATGATTCATGATGTCTCATCCGTGATGGCCCCGGCCATGAAGTGTCTGGCCCGATGCGCCGGGGTGGCATTCGCCCTGGGCGCCGCGGGGGGAACCGCCGCGCAGGCCGAAGAACTCCCTCAGGAATGGCTAAACATCCAGGGCGTCGGCTGGGACGCCCCGCTGGAAGACCCGGGGAACCAGCTGCGTCTGGCGTTGGGCGTGGGCTACCGCTACGTCTACCACGAGGCGAAGCACGACGGCTACGAAGGTCCTTACCGCCGCGACCTGTTTTTCTATCTCAACGACCCGCACAAACAGGTCCACCCGTCGGTCGAGGGCGTGTTCACGGACGCCGAGTTGGCCGCCGCGAGAGGGGCGGCGCCCTACACGCTGGATCGACACCCGATGCTGCCGCGGGCGATCGACGAGCGGGAATTCAAGGCCCTGCGTCGGGCCGCGCCGCGGGTGTTCGAGGCTTACAAGACCGAGTTCGAAGCGACCAAGTCCTGGGCCAACACCGACCAGCCCTTCCCCCACAACCTGGCCCAACTCCAGACGTGGGGCGCCGGGGTCATCAACCGGTGGGAGCCCTGCCCCGATGTCCAGCAAGACGCGGTGATCGACGAGCACATCGCGGCGATCGTCGCCCACGTCCGGGCCCAGGAACGCCCCGACGACGGCTACCTGTTCAAGGGCGTCGTGTTCGACGTGCCGGAGATTTGGAAGGAATTCAACTGGAACTCGAACCGCGGCCTGCCCGGCACGCCCGACGAGAACCGCACCGCGGTCGCGCGTCCCGGCGTCGGCTACGACCACGCGACGTTGCAGGAGGGCTGGTACCACTTCCTGTATCGCCTGCAGGTCGAGCTAGAGAAGGCCTTCCCCGACCGCGGCGTCAAACGCATCTACGAACCCGCCGCCATCTGGGCGGATTGGGGCCAGTACGTCGCCGACATCCCGTACGCATCGATCACGCCGGAGATGACCGAGGTCATCCGCGGCCACGCGATGTTCAGCGAGAAGCCGACCCTCGAGTTCCTCACGCAAAAAGAGCTGGCCGACAACGGCTGGCCCCCCAACCTGCTGGGCAACGCCACCGCGGACCTGTTCCCCAAGAACCCCAGCTTCCCGACGCAGCTCGTCGTGCTCGGCGAGTGCGCGGCGCGGGGGAGCAACTTCTTCGCCTACGGCACGTTCGCCCGGCAGTTCGACCGCGACACCCACACCTACGGCCCGGACCTGCTGCTGATCCGCATCGTCGCGGGCTGGGAAAACATGCACGCCACGCCCGTCGAAGCCCGGCTGTGGGACTACGACCAACGCGTCTACCTCAGCCCCACCGCCGTCGCCGACGAACAGGCCTTGGCCACGGTCAACCCCTACACCGGCGAAATCCTCGGCACGCTGCGCTCGCCCGACGCGACGATCAAGCTCGCCGACGGCTTGCGGCCCGCGGACTCGGCCGACGCGATCCGTGGCGTCAACGCCTTCTTCGAGCCGGTCGGCGGCGAAAGCCCGGTGGTGTTTGAAGACGGCGTGCTCCAGCCCAAGCCCGGCGTGACGCTACCGCTGGGCTTCCGCTTGCGGTTGGCCGAAGCGTCGGCCGACGGCGGGTTCTTCTCGCACCCACAGCGGGAGACGCTCGTGCATCGGCCTCAGGACGAGCCGTACATCATGCGCGAGCTCTACAACCCCGACTTCGAGCTCGGCCCCGACGGCTGGTATACCGGCGACGGCGGCCGCGTCCGCGTCGTACCGGAAGCCGAGGTCGTCCGGGGCGGGACGTTGTCGGGCAAGCTCATCGCTCGCACCAGGCCCTGGCACGGGTTCACGCAGCGCGTGCCCGACCTGCTCAACATCAACGGCCCGGGCCGATACCGGATCACCGGACACTTCCAGCAGCCCGCCGAGTGGGACGCCCCGGTCCGCGCCTACATCCACCTGATGGTCGCCACCGCCGAAGGCCGGGAGGCGATGAACTCGCAGCGCGTGCTCCTCCGGCCGGGCGAATGGGTCGAAGTCACCGCCGAGTTTGACGCGGCGTTCGACGGCGTGGTCAGCGCCGCGACCCTCAGCTTCCGCATCAACCACGAGAAAATGCCGTTCTACCTCGACGACGTCTCGATCGAGAAGCTCGACTGACGCGTCCAAGACGTCCGCCGCGGCGCTTCTTCGACCGCACCCATTCACGCAGGAAACCTCCGCATGCCCAAGTCGTGGACCCGCTCCCGCCTCGCCGGCCGCGTCGTCTCTGGGGCCACGCTGGCCGCCGCGACGTTCGCGGCCGGCTTCGCCCCGACCCACCCCGCCCGGGCCGAAGACCCGCCGCAGGCCCAAGCTGTCGCGCCCCGGCCCAACGTCGTGCTCGTCGTCGTCGACGACCTCAACCACGACCTGGGTTTCTCCGGCGCCGACGTGCAGACGCCCAACTTCGACCGCCTCGCCGAGCGTGGCCTGGTCTTCACCAACGCCCACACCAACGCCCCGGTCTGCAACCCCTCGCGGACCAGCTTCCTGCTCGGCCAATACCCGCCGACCACCGGCGTCCAGGAAAACAACACCTACTTCCGCGAGTTGCCCCACCTCCGCGACGCCGTCACCCTGCCGCAGCACTTCCGCGAAAACGGGTACCACACGGTCGGCGCCGGCAAGATCTTCCATCACGGCTGGCGGCCCAACCGCAATCAACAGAACCGCTTTCTCGATCGTTCGGCGTCGTGGGACCAGTACGCCCAGATCAAGCACGGCACGCCCTGGCCCCGGCCGCGCCCCAACAACTGGCACCAGGGCCAGGTCCGCACGTGGTGGGGCAAGTCGTTTTGGTGGAAGGCCATGGACTTCGATGACGCCGAGACCGGCGACTGGAAGAACGCCGCCCACATCGCCGAGCACCTCGCGCCGCCCCTTCCGGACAAGCCGATGTTTCTGGCTTGTGGCATCTTCCGGCCGCACGTGCCGTTCGTCGCGGCCCAGAAGTACTTCGACCTTTACGATCTGCCCGACACGCCGACCGAATCGCTGGCGGGTTATCTCGAAAACGACGTGAACGACCTGCCCCCGACCGCACGGAAGTGGGCGAACAAGACGGGTCTGCATCGCGCGCTAATGCGGCAAAACATGTGGGACGACGCGGTCGAGGCGTACCGCGCCTCCACGACCTATGCCGACGCGTGCTTCGGCCAGGTCCTCGACGCCTACGACCGCTCACCGGCCCGCGACCACACCTACCTCATCGTCACCAGCGACCACGGCTTCCAACTCGGCGAGAAAGGCGCTTGGACCAAATTCAGTTTCTGGGAGCGCACGACCCGCGTGCCGTTCATCGTGATCGGCCCGGGCATCGAGCCGGGCGTCAGCGAACGCACCGTCAGCCTGATCGACCTGTACCCCACGCTGATCGCCCTGGCCGGGCTGCCCGAGCGTGACGGCCTCGAAGGCCAGGACATCTCGCCGCTGTTCGATGACCCGCACCGGCCGTGGGATAGCGTGGCCCGCGTCTTCCACGAAGCGGCCGAGAACGAGGCGGTCATCGACGAAGAGTTCCGCTACATCCGCTACGCCAACGGCGACGAGGAGTTGTACGACCGCCGGGCCGACCCGCACGACTGGCACAACCTCGCCACAGACCCGACCTACGCCGACGTCTTGGAGCGCTACCGCGCGAAGCGCTGGTTCGCCGAGCCCTGACGCCCAGGCTTTCCCCTCCGATGCTTAGCCTCGGTTCCGGGTCCGGGTTGTTGATCCCGTTTTCTCGCCGCTCTCGTCTCCCGTACGAATCGAACCCGTATGTCTACCCCGGCCCCCGCTCCGATCAACGCCAAGCCTTCCCTGCTCGAACGCTCCGGCTACGCCGTCTCGGCGTTGTCGATCAACACGTACTGGCAGCTGTTCATGATGTTGCAGCTGTTCTTTTACACCGACGTGTTCGGCATCACCGCCAAGCAAGCAGGCTGGATGTTCCTGATCACCCGGCTGTGGGACGCGATCAACGATCCGATCGTTGGCGTCCTCGCCGACAAGACCCGCACGCGCTGGGGCCGGTACCGGCCGTGGCTGCTCTGGGCGGCGGTGCCGTTCGGCGTCATGGGCGTGCTCGCCTTCACCACCCCGCCGCTCGGCGACGGCGGCAAGCTCATCTACGCCTACGTCACCTACTCCATCCTCGGGCTGACCTATACCGCGATCGGCATCCCGCTCAGCTCGATGATCGGCGTCTCGTCGTCGAACTCGATCGTCCGCACGTCGCTGGCGTCGTGGAACATGTTCGGCGCGTTCGTGGCCTCGTTGTTCGCCCAGCTCTTCACGCTCAAGCTCGTCGAGACCCTCGGCGGCGTCGAGACCGGCATGACCGACGAGCAGGTCCTCGCCGCCAAGCAGGCCGGCTTCCAGTACACGACCTTCCTCTACTCCGGCATCGCCGTCGCCGCGCTAGTCTTCGCGTTCTTCGTGATGCGTGAACGCGTCGTCGAGGAGAAGCACAAGTCGGCGGTCCCGTTGGCGACCCAGGCCCGGCACCTGGTGACGTGCAGGCCCTGGCTGATCCTGTTGGGCGTGTTCCTCACGATGTGCCTTTTCATCTCCATCCGCGGCGCCTCGGCCGTGTACTACGTCAAGTACTACCTGGGCATGCGGGGCGAGGGCGTCGACTTCTTCGGCTACGACCTCACCGAGGGCACGGTCGCCGGGATCTACCTCGCGCTCGGCTCGGTCGGTTGCCTCATCGGCACGCCGCTCATGGCCCCGCTCTCCAACCGTTTCGGCAAGCGCATCGTTTTCGTCGGCATGCTCGCCTTCAGCGCGGTGATCGGCGCGCTGCACTACCCGCTCGGCCGGGAAGCGCTCGTCGCCGCGCTGATCCTGCAGGTGCTGGTCGGCTTGTTCTCCGGCCCGCTGTTCGTCCTCAAAAACGCCATGCTCGCCGACGTCGCCGACCAGATCGAGCTCGACCACGGCTACCGACCGACCGGGTTGGTCTACTCCGCCGCCAGCTTCGGCCTCAAGTTCGGCTGGACCATCGGCGGCGCCGTCGCCGGCTGGACCTTGGCCTACTTCGCCTTCGAGGCCAACACCGAGCCGTCCGAGCGCACGCTCACCGGCCTCGTGCTGATGATGAGCTGGCTGCCCACGGTCCCCATGGCCCTCGCCGCGGCCCTGCTGATGCTCTATCCGCTCCACGAGCAGCGCGTCCGCGAAAACGCCGAGCAACTCGAACGCCAACGAGAAGCCGCGAGCGACGCGGGCTAACCGTCGGTATCCGCCGTGGCAGCCGCGCGCCGCAACGCCTCCGCGGTATCGATGTCGGCAAACGGCGCCGCCCGCGCCGGGGCCGTCACCGTCTGCAAACGGCCGCCCAACAACCCCAGCCACGCCCGCATCGCGCCGCCGCCTTGATCGAGTTCGCTGCGTACGCTCGGCAACAAATCGACGTGGTAAAGCCCGGGGAACGGCTCGAACCCGTCGGCGGTCCGGAAGAGGGCAGCGCGGTGGCGGCCTGATTCGAGAGACGCGGCGAGTTGCCGGATCGCCTCGGAGGTCGGCCGGGCGAGATCGCACGCCGCCAAAACAATCCACGTTTCGCCGGCGGCGTCCGCGTGTTCCAGCGCGGTCTCGAGGCCGGCGAGCGGGCCGGCCCCGGGGCGTCGGTCCGCGATCGTGGCGAGGCCCAGGTCGCCGTAGGCCCCGCCCCGCGCGGCGACCACGGTGACCCGACAAGTCACCGGCGCGAGCGATTCGACGACGTGGCGGAGCAACGGCTTGCCCCGGAACCCGGCCCGGGCCTTGTCCGAACCGAAGCGCCGGCTCCGTCCCCCGGCGAGCACGTACAGCGGCAGCGGCGGCATCCCCCCGCTCACGCGTCCGGCCCGAGCGTGGCGAGCAAGTGCGGCAACAGCGGCTTGAGCGCGTCGAGCCAATCCACCGCCCCGCGCGGCGAGCCGGGCAGGTTCACGATCAGACTCGTACCCCGCAGACCCGCGACGGACCGGCTGAGCGGGGCGTACGGGTGCGCCGCCGCGGTGACCCGTCGCGCGTGCTCGGTGAGCCCGGGGTGAACCCGCTCGATCACCCGGGCGGTGGCTTCGGGCGTGTGGTCGCGCGGACCCGAGCCCGTGCCGCCGGTGGTCAGGATCAGCTGCGTGTGTCCGTCCGCGGCGTCGCACCAGGCACGCAATTGCGCTTCGATGGCCTCGGGTTCGTCGGCGATCAGGGCCCGCTCGACCGCCGCGCCCGGGGCGTGCGTGCTGAGCCAATCCGCCACCGCCGGGCCGCCGCGGTCTTCGTAGACGCCGTCCGCCGCGCGATCGCTGACCGTGAGCACGAAGCAAGCGACGCGCAGCCCGTCGAACGACGGCGCACCGCCGCGCGGGGGATATCCGCACGACAGGCCCTCGGCCGAATCTTCCTGTGGCGTAGCGCGGTAGTCGCCGCGCGTGCCGCCGGTCTTTTCCAGCAGGCGAACCCGCTCGATCGTCGCGTCGCGCTGCACCGCCTTGACCATGTCGATCACGGCCAACGCCGACGCCGACGCCGCGTGCAACGCCTCCATCTCAACGCCGGTGCGCGCGGTCGTGCGGACCGTGGCCTCGACGCGAACCCGATCGTCTTCGCCGAGTTCGGCGTCCACCGAGACGCCGTCGATCGGCAACGGGTGGCAGAGCGGCACGATCGTCGCCGTGTGCTTCACGGCCTGGATGCCCGCGAGCTGCGCGACGGCCAACGTGTCCCCCTTCTTGTTGCGGCGTTCGCGGACCAGCCGCGCGGCGGTCGCGTTGAGCGCGACGACGGCCTCGGCCGTGGCGGAACGCGCGGTCACCGGCTTGTCCGCCACGTCGACCATGCGGACGCCCGACGCGTCGGCGTGTGTCAGCGCTGCACGGTTCTCGGCGGGCTCGGTGGGCTTGGGTGGATTCATGGGCTCAGGGTCCACGGGAACCAGCGGCGCGGCGGGCCGTCCGTCGCGTGCTCGCCGGGCGGCAGCTCGAACACGCCGTCCGTCGCGCCGATCGCCGCGACGTCGCCCGACCCGCGGTGGCTCAAGGGCCGCAGGCCGCCCGCTTCGGTCAACGCCGCCGGCACATATTGCCGGAACTTCATCGGCCGCGCCAACACCGGGCCCGCGTGGACCGCCAGCCGCACCCGGCTCGGCTCCGCCGCGAAACCCGCCCGACGACGCAGCACCGGGCCCGCCAACACCGCCGCGCCCACCAACACCGACACCGGATTCCCCGGCAAGGCCACCACGGCCACGCCGCCCGGCAGCACCGCCCCGAGGTTCGGCTTGCCCGGCCGCATCGCCAAGTGGTGGTACACCACCTCCGCCCCCAGCGCCGCGATCGCGTCGGGCAGGACGTCGTGATCCCCCATCGACACGCCGCCGGTCGTTACCAGCGCGTCGCACCGCGCGGCCAGGTCTTCCAAGCCGCGCCGCGTCGCCTCCAGGTCGTCGGGCAGCGGCACCACCTCGACGCACTCCGCCCAACCCGTCGCCTCGATCAACGCCCGCAGCGATGGGCCGTTCGCGTCGCGCACCGCCGCCACGTCCACGCCCGCCCGACCCGTGGCCACGACCTCGTTCCCGCTCACCGCCACGCCGACCCGCACCTTCCGGAACACCGACACGACGCCGCGCCCGTTGGCGGCCAGCGTCGCCACCGCCGCGGGCGTGATCCGAACCCCGGGCTCGAGCAGCGTCTGGCCCGCCGCCGCGTTCTCGCCGCGCCGACGGATGTTCAGGCCCGGTTTCAGATCGGCCAACGCGTCCGCGGCGAACCCGACCTCGTCCCCACCTTCACGCACAAACTCGCGACGCACCACCGCGTCCGCGCCCCGGGGCACGACGCCGCCGGTGAACACCCGCGCCGCGACGCCCTCGGGCAACGCCGGCGGCTCGTGTCCGGTCTCCACCTCGAACGCGACCGGCAACACCGCTTCCCCCGCTTGATCGATCGCCGAGCCCACCGCCTCGGCCCGCACCGCGTACCCGTCCATCGCCGACACGTCCGCCGCCGGGCTGTCCCGCTCGGCGACCGCCGGCTCCGCCAGCACCCGGCCCACCCCGCCGCCGAGCGCGACCGGCTCCACGCCAACCGGGTCCAGGCGTTCCGTCATCGCCGACACCGCCGCCAGCGGGTCCGCCAACGCGGGCAACACCGACACCAACCGTTCACCCGCCACGGGCCGCCTCCGCTTCTCCCGCGAACAACGGCGTCTTCCACAGCGCGACGTCCCGCTTCATGCGATCGATGAACGCGTCCGCCGCCGCGAGGCCCGCCTTGCGGTGCGCCGAGTGCACCGTCAATCGAAACGAAACCTCGCCGACCGGCACCCGCGCGGTGCTGTGTTCCACGTGTAGCGCGAACACGCCGTGCGCAAGCCGCACTTCTTCCGCCAGGGCTTCGAGCTGACGCGTGGTCATCGGCGGGTACGCCTCGTAACGCAACGCCGTCAACGATCGGCCGTCTTCTTCCGGACGCACCCGGCCTTCGAACACCCAGACCGCGCCCGCGCCGGGCGGCGCTTCCGCGGTCGAGCTCGCGGCCAGCGGGCCCTCGAACAGCCGGACGGTCACCGCGGCGCTCACCCGCCACCCACCATTCCGATCAAGGCCAATTCCTCATCGCCCCGCAAGACCGCACACCCGTCGGCGAACGCGTGATCGACCGCCAGCCGGCTCGACGCGATCGACGGCCGCAGCGCCGCACAACGCTCCGCCACCAAACTCAATGCCTCCGCACAGGTCGTCCGCCCCGCGGCGATGTCGATGCCCACCGACCGCACGCCCGCCAACTCGGCCTGCGGGCCGAACAGCAGCACCTCCACCCGTTTCGTCTCCGGCGTCGCGGCGTCCATCGCTCCCTCGCTCACCCGCCCAGGTGCGTCATGATCCCCGGCGCCGTCGGCGGGTGCACCGGTTGCTTCTGGGCGTACGCCGCCCGCAGCGCCGCGTCGATCCCGACCCCGTCGCGCCCCTGCACCGCGTCACGCAAGTTGCCTCGCGGCGCGTCCATCAGGCACGGGTACACGTCGCCGTTGGCCGTGACCCGCAGGCGGTCGCACGTGTCGCAGAAGTGTTCGCTCATCGGCGTGATGAAGCCGACCCGCGCCGACCGGCCGTCGCGCAGCTCGGCGGTCCACATCCGCGCCGCGTCGGTCGCGCTCGCGGCTTCGACGCGCGCCACATCGGGAACCCATCGCGCGACCACGCCGGCCATCGCCGACCGCATCCGCGCGGCCGGCACGTACCGACGCTCCCACGCGTCCGCCAACGGGCCCATCGGCATCAACTCGATGAACCGGATCGGCACACCCCAATCCGCCGCGTACCCGAGCAGGTCCGGCAGATCTTCCTCGTTCTGACCGGCCACCACCACGGTGTTCAGCTTGATCGACGCGAACCCCGCCGACCTCGCCGCGTCGATCCCGCTCAGCACCCGCGCCAGGCCGTCCACCCCGGTGAGCTCCGCGAAACGCCGGGGGTCCAACGAGTCGAGGCTCACGTTCAGGCGCCGCAGACCCGCCCGCCGCAGCGTCGCCGCGTCGCGCTTGAGCGTCAGCGCGTTGGTCGTCATCGCCAGGTCCGAGACGCCCACGCCGCGCAGCGTCGAAACGATCTGCGGCAAGTCCCGCCGCGTCGTGGGCTCCCCGCCGGTGATCCGGACCTTCCGCAGGCCGAAACGCCGGTGCAGGTGGCGGGCCAGGAACCCAAAATCGTCGGCGTCGAACGCCGCGGGCTCGTGCCCCCGGTCGAAGTCCGGCCGGCAATACGTGCACCGCATCGAGCAGCCGCGGGTCACCGAAAGCCGCAGGTACCCGATGCCGCGCCGCGGCAAAGCGTCCGGCGGCGCGAAAACCCCGCGTGCGCCGGGCCGCCACTGGGGCAGGCTCAACGCACGCGGGGTCGGTTTGGTCGGGGTTCGGATCGCCATCGTCGTGCGAGCCGGCGGAACCGACTCAGAACTTGAACACCAGGTCCACGGTCAATCGGGTCGTGTCCTCGAAGCCGGGCTCCTTCCCGAAGAACGAAGCATACTTGCCCAGGATGCTCAGGTTATTCGTGAGCTTCTTGGTGAGCACGATGTCCAGCTCCTGG
The DNA here is from genome assembly GCA_039180415.1 of Planctomycetota bacterium. Taxonomy (GTDB): domain Bacteria; phylum Planctomycetota; class Phycisphaerae; order Phycisphaerales; family Phycisphaeraceae; genus CAZIXN01. Next base: position 47,058 of record JBCDDH010000014.1, read on the forward strand.
CCGTAGGTGTCCAGGTCTTCGTTGCCCGAGAACAGGTGGTAGGCGATGAACGCGTTGATGTCGAACGGCAGGTTCGCCGGCTTGAAGTAGACGTAGAGGTCCTCGACGCCTTCGTCGGGCGTGATGAGGAACAGGTCCGCAAAGCCCTGGAACTTATGCAGCGTCGCCAGCGGCGTGCGGAACGCGAACTCGCCGCTGTCGCTGCCCAGCACCTCGAAGCCCACGCCGATCGTGCCGATGTCCTTCACGCCCAGCGCGAGGTCGATCAGGTAGTACTCGGCGTCGTAATCTTCCGGGTTGTCTTCGAAGTCTTCCTGGAACGCGACGCTGCCCTGGTAGGCGAGGCTAAACGTCTCGTTGAGTTGACGCTTGCCCGCCAGGCGGAGGCCGTAGGTCTGGCTGGAGTTTTCCGGCGAGGAGCCCTGGAAGTCGAGCAGGTAGATGAAGCCCGTGAGCTTGCCGAGGTTCTCGATGTCGTAGGCCACGTTGATCAGGTGGCTGTTGCTGTCGAAGTCGCCCGCCTCGGCGAAGATCCGGTTGACCTCGAAGACGTAGGCGTACAGCGCACTGAGGCCTTCGATGCCGAAGTCCGTATCGACGCGCACGGCTTCGAGCACCTGGTCGTCCTGACGCCAACCGACCGAGCCGATGAAGCGTTGGTCGTCGAGGTTGGTGACCTGGCGGCCGCCCTTGACGCTCAGCGCGATGTCTTCGAGGGGGATCTGGTAGCTCGCCCAGAGCTGGTTGAGCTCGGTGGTTTCGGGGTCCGCGATCACGGTCCGCTCGGTCTCTCCGTTCTGGGTCGAGTTGTAGCGGTTGTCGTCGAAGGCGGTAACGTCTTCGAGTTCGATGTAGCCCTGCAGCCCGTTGAAGTCCGCGGTCTTGTAGCCCAGCCGCGTGCGGATCGTGTTGGCCAGCGAGTCTTCGAGGCCACGCCGGTCCGCGTACTGCTGGCGGTAACGGACGTTGAGGCTGACCGTGCCCGACGTGATGGCGTTCTGGATGCTTTCGATCAAATCTTCCGTCGTGTCGACTTCGGACAAGCCCGACGCGTCGGCCACGGGGTGGCCCTCGTGGGCGAGCGTCGCGGAGGACGCGGCGAAAGCAGCCAGCAACGCGACGGCGCGCAGCGGGCGACATAAGAGCGGGCGGTCAAGGTTTTCTCTCAATAAGTGCATGGGATAGCTCCGGGGCCGAAAACGGTCGGCCGTTACCGTGGTTGGGGTCGCGCCAGGCCTACGCGAGAACAAAAAGGCGGGGATCAGGTTGGTTCCGGTTCAGTCTTCACATTTACATCGGATCAATGGCGGGTCAGGGCTTGCGGATTTGGGTTGGGCAGGTCGTTCAGGTCGATGACGGCGGGGTCGAAGCGGCGGCCGTCGAAGAAGGCTTCCGTGTCTTCGAGCTTGTCCGGGGCGTCGGGCGTGGGCAGGCCCAGGCGGTCCGCCGCCTGGGCGAAGAGGTCGTCACGCACGATCCGCGACAGCGCGAGCTGCGCCTCGTACGGCATCTCGACCTGGCCCCAGCGGTGCATCTGCGTCAGCCACCACAGCGCCTGGGATCGCCACGGCACGTTCGCGTCGTGGCGGTGGAACACGTGGAAATCCGGCGTAACGACGGGGTCGGCGTCTGCGGCCGTGCGGAACGAGCCCGTCATGGCCGAGCGGATCAGCGAAGGCTCGACCCCGACGTACTGCGGCAGGCTGAGGATCTCGCAGGCCTCCGCGCGGTTTCCGGGCTGGTCGAGCCAGCGGCCGGCTTCGATGAGCGCGGCGATGAGCGCAACGTGCGTCCCGGGGTGTTGGTCCGCCCACGCCGCGGTCACGCCCAACACCTTTTCCGGCCCGTTGGTCCATAGCGCGTGTTTCGTGATCGCCACCCGGCCCAAGCCTTCGGCGACCGCGAGCGAGTTCCACGGCTCGCCGACGCAGAACCCCGCAAGCTCGCCGGCCCGCAGGGCCTCGACCATCCGCGGCGGCGGCACGACCACGATCTCCACGTCGCGGGCCGGATCGATCCCCGCCGCGGCCAACCAATACCGCAGCTCCAACTCGTGCGTGGACATCGGAAACACCGCGCCCAGCCGCAGCGGCGCCTCACCCCGCGACGCCCGCCGACGGATCACGTCGGCCAGGCCGTCGGCGGTGTTTTTGCCGTGGGGTTGGAGCGGCCGGGCGGTCGCGTCGATCTCGTCGCAAAGCCAGGACGCGAGCGTGATCGCGTTGCCGTTGAGGCCAAGGGTGACCCCGTAGGTCATGTCGCACTGGAAGCCGCCGAGGCCGAGGGTCGTGCAGATCGGCATGGTCGCGAGCATCTGCGCGCCGTCGAGCAGGCCGAAGGCGACCTGGTCGCGGATGCCGGCCCAGCTGCCCTCGCGGGTGGTGGTGACGTTCAGGCCCTGGTCGGCGAAGAAACCTTTTTCCACGCCGACCGCGATCGGGGCGCAGTCGTTGAGCGGGACGAGGCCGAGCGTGAGGTCGCGCTTCTCGAGCTTGGTCTTCGGTGTCGCGGGCGCGGCGAGTGCGTTCATGGTTTGACCCCTTCCAGGAGTTCGGCGGCGGCGATGACCTGCTGCGCGGCCTGGCCGATCCGTAGCTTGCGGTCCATCGCCAGCTTGCGTAGCAACGCGTACGCGTCGGGCTCCCCGATGCCGCGTTGTCGCATGAGCAGCGCCTTGGCGCGGCCGACGTGTTTGCGTTCGTCCAGCGAGTTACGGGCCTTGTCGAGTTCTTCACGCACCGCCTGGTGCTGGCGGAAGTGCGCGACGGCCACGTCGATGATCGGCTTGACCCGCCCGGTCGAAAGCCCGTCGACGATGTACGCCGACACGCCCGCCCGCACGGCCGACTGGATCGTGTGTTCGTCGTCGTCCTGGGCAAACATCACCACCGGGCGCGGCGCTTCGTCGCGAATCTGCGTGAGCTGCTCGAGCGTGTCGCGGTCGGGCGACGTGAGGTTGATCAGCACCACGTCGGGCTGCGCGTCGGCGACGAGGTTCGGCAGGTGCGTCTGCGTGTCGGACCACTCGACCACGTCGTAGCCCGTGACGCGGAGCACGGCGGCGAGCGTCGCGCCCCGCTGGGCGTCTTCGTCGAGCACGAGGATGCGCAGGTGCGGCTGGGTCAAGCCTTCGCCTCCGCTTCGAGTCTCGTCACGCGGACGGCGCACGCCTTGAGCTCCGGCTGCTTGGACTGGGGGCAGACGGCGGGGCTGGTCGTGTCGTTGAGGTTCACGCCCGGGCCGAACGCGTCGCCGAAGTGGAAGGTCGCGAAGACCACGCCGGGGCGGAGCCGTTCGGTAAGCCGGGCGTGGGCCGAGACGACGCCGCGTCGGCTGGCGATGGCGCACGCGTCGTCGGCTTCGATGCCGAACGCGGCCGCGTCGTCGGGGTGGATCTCGACGAAGGGGCGGGGCTCCTGGCGGGCGAGTTCGGGAGCGAGGCCGGTCTTGGTGCGGGTGTGCCAGTGCGCGGCGACACGGCCGGTCGTGAGCCAAAGTGGGAAATCGTCGTCGGGGGTCTCGGCGGGGCCGGCGAGGCTGCCGATATGGAAACGCGCCCGGCCGTCGGGCGTATCGAACCGGCCGTCGACGTACCGGCGTGTTTGGCCCGGGTGGTCTTCGCTCGGACAGGGCCAGCGCAGCGGGCCTTGCGCCAGACGCTCGTTGGTCATGCCCGAACAGTCGCACGGCCGGCCCGCGGTCAGCGGGGCGTACTCGGCCCATACCTGTTCGCTCGTTGCGAAGTCGAAACCACGGAAACCCATCGCCCGCCCCACCGCCGCGGGCATCCACCAGTCCGGCCTGGCGTGCTCGGGCCCGTCGAGGAACTTGTCGCTCCGGACGACCAGTCGCTCGCTGTTGGTCATCGTGCCAGCCTTCTCGCCCCATTGGCAGGCCGGCAGCAGCACATCGGCGTAGACCGCGGTCTCGCTGCGCGACGTGATGTCCTGCACGATCACCAGCGGCGTGTCCCGGAGCGCACGTTTGGTCGTGTTTGCGTCGGGCATACTCACCGCCGGGTTGGTGCACGCGACCCAGAGCGCGTCGACCTTCCCCGCGGCCGCGGCTTCGAACATCGGCACCGCGGTCAGCCCGGGCTCGGCGGCGATGCTCCCGGGCGTCAAGCTCCAAGCCTCTTCGATCTCGGCGCGGTGCGCCGCGTCGGCGACCTTGCGGTAACCCGGCAGCTGGTGCCCGAGGTACCCGACTTCACGCCCGCCCATCGCGTTGGGCTGACCCGTCAGCGAGAACGGGCCGCAACCCGGCTTGCCAATCTGTCCGAGCATCAGATGCAGGTTGATAATCGCCGTGTTCTTGTCCGTGCCCACCGAGCTCTGGTTCGCGCCCATGCAATAGAACGTCAGCAACCGACGGCCGCTTGTGACCGTCGCGGCCAACGCTTCGAGCGTCGCGTCGGGCACGCCGCTGAGCCGCGCCAGCTCCCGGACGTCCAAACCCCCGAGGTACGCCCGCTGCTCCGCCCAACCCGAGGTGTGCGCTTCGACGAACGCGTGATCAACCAGCCCCGCGTCCAACGCCCGCCGCGCCAACCACTGCAACAGCGCCACATCTCCGCCCGGTGCGACCGGCACGTGCACGTCGCCGTGCTCGGCCGTCTTCGTGAACCGGGGATCGACCGTCACGATCCTGGCGTGGCCCATGTCGGTGCGACGACGGCGCACGCGATTGAACAAGACCGGGTGGTTCACGGCCATGTTCGCGCCGAGGATCAGGAACGTGTCCGCCTCGTCGATGTCGTCGTAGCACGTGGGCGGCCCGTCGCCGCCCAACGCGAGCGTGTAGCCCGCCACCGCGCTGCTCATGCACAGCCGGCTGTTCGTGTCCGTGTGGTTGCTGCCCAGAAACCCCTTGAAAAGCTTGGAGAACACGTAGCTCGCTTCGGAGTCGAGCTGCCCCGAGCCGTACCACGCCAAGCCGTCCGGGCCTCTGGTGTTCAGGGTGTGTGTGAAGCGCTCCGCGATGAAACCGATCGCCCGGTCCCAGGAGCAAGGCCGAAGCGGCTCGTCCTTGCTCCGCCGCATCATCGGTTGGGTGAGCCGGTGCTCGTCGTCGAACACACGAGAAAGCAACGCGCCCTTGGGGCACATCATGCCCTGGTTCGGGCCGTCCGAAACCGCGGCGATCGATTCGACGCGGTTGGCCCGGACGGTCGCGTCCAGCACACAGCCCACGCCGCAGTACGGACACACCGCTCGCCCGACGCGCGTCGGATCCTCGACCGTTGGCGAAGATGGCAGGACCGCCAGGGTGCTCACCAGGCCAACACCCCCACCCCCGCCACGCGGTCGTGCACCAGCACCGGCAGCGCGATGCCGCCGCTCCAGCCGTCGCCTTCGAAGACCACGGGCCGCCGCTCGCCGCTCGCTTGCTCGACCACGGCGGACGCGTCCCACGCCTCGGTGCCCGGCGCGAAGATCGACGCCGTGCGTTGCAACCCCGCGGCCCCCATCTGCCAAACCTCGTGCAGCCGCGCCAAGGGGCTGGCTCCCGACGAGAGCCAGAGCATGACCGCCTTGAGCTCGTTGCGGCAGACGATCGGGTAGCCGAAGCCGTCGGTCAGGCCCGCCGTCTCCGCGCCGCTGCTCCGCAGGAATTCACGCGACGACCCCAAGCCCGACATCACCCGCGGCATCGCGGTCTGCCACACCATCCCCGGGAGCCCCGAGCCCATCGGGAAGTTCACGTGCCGGCTCACCTTGCCGAAGCGCTCCAGCCCCGCGTAGTACGCCTCGGTCAGGCCGAGCTCGAAACGCCCCCTCCGCCCGGCCCACAATTCGACCGCGCCCACCATCTCGGGCTGGCCGCGGAACATCACGACCGCCACGCTCGTCAGCTTGGCCTCGTCGAACACCGGCAGACCGATCGCCGATACCACGCCGCCGGACGCGGCCGCTTCCGTACGATCGAAACAATCGTCGTCGAGGCGTTCGAGCAGGATCGGCACCCGCCGCGCCAGCGCCGCCCCGGCCAGGCCCTCGCCCGACGCGAGCTGCGCGTCCCGCGAGGCCAGCCGCAACGCCTCGCAGTCGCCGTAAACGCCTTCGCGCCACGAGAGGCTCGCCTCGTCGTCGCTCACCGCCCATACTTCGGCGGCGGCCGTCATGCCGTGCGTCTGGGTCATCGTCATCACTCAAGCACCCCCGCCCACTTCGGCCAAGGTCAACGTCGGGGCCGGCTGATCGACCCCGTCGAAGCCGTCGAACGTCGTTTCCAACGACGCCGAAGCGGCCGCGGCTTCCTTGGCCTTCTTCTCTTCCGCGACCTGCTCCGGGTGCTTGTGCTTGTCGAACTTTTCGAGGAAGTCGATCAGACACCCCCGCAGGTCGTAGTACAGCTCGTGCTCCAAGACCTCCCGGCGTTCCCGGGGCCGCTCGAACGGGATCTCCAAGACCTGGCCCACCCGTGCTCGTGGGCCGTTGGTCATCATGCAGATGCGGTCGGACATGTACACCGCTTCGTCGACGTCGTGCGTGATCACCATGGTCGTGATCTTCTCCTTGTTCAGGATGCCAAGAACGACGTCCTGCAGATCCATCCGCGTCAAGGAGTCCAATCGGCCAAACGGCTCGTCGAGCAACAACATCTTGGGCTTGAGCGCGATCGCGCGGGCGATGCCGACGCGTTGCTGCATCCCGCCGGACATCTCCCGGGGGTACTTGTGCATCGCGTCGGCGAGGCCCACGAGGCTGAGGTAGTACTCGCAGATCTCCTTGCGTTGCTGCTTGGTTCCGTGCGGGTAGACGCGTTTGACGCCGAGCATGACGTTGCCGAACGCGGTCATCCACGGCAGCAGACAGGGCGCCTGGAACACGACCGCGCGGTCCGGGCCCGGGCCTTCGGTGACCTTGCCGTCGACGACGACGTCGCCGGAGGTGATGGCGTTGAGGCCGGCCACCATGGTCAGGACGGTGGACTTGCCGCAGCCCGAGTGCCCGATGACGCCGACCACTTCGCCCTTGCGGACGGTGAGGTTGAAGCCGTCCACGACGCGGATCGCGTCGCCCAGCGGGTTGGGGTAGGCCTTGACCAGGTTGACGATTTCGACGTAGCGGTCGCTGCTCATGGCGTTATCCGGTTTTCGTGAGGTCGGCGGGCTCGAGGTCGGGCAGGGCGTAGGTCGTCTCGACGCGGAGCGACTTGGCCTCTTCGTTGAGGTCCATCATGAAGGTGCTGACGGTGTTACGCAGCTTCTTGAAGTCGGGGTTGAAGTTCAGCGTCGTGCGGTCGCGCGGCCGGTCGAGCGTGACGGGGAAGCTGCGCTCCAGCGTCGCGCTCGGCCCGGGCGTGAGCGGGACGATCCGGTCGGCCATCAGCGCCGCTTCGTCCACGTCGTTGGTGATCATCACGACGGTGCGCCGGTCCTCTTCCCAGATGCGGATGATCTCGTCCTGCAGCACCGCCCGGGTCAGCGCGTCGAGCGCCGAGAGCGGCTCGTCCAGGATCAACACTTCCGGCTTCATCGCCAGCGTCCGCGCGAGGCTCAAGCGTTGGCGCATCCCGCCGGACAATTCGGCGGGCAGCTTCCACTCCGAGTTGGTCAGGCTCACCATGTCGATGTAGCCCTGGATGTACGTCTTCCGCTCGGCCTTTTTCATCTCGGGGAAGACCTGCTTCACCGCGATCTCGATGTTCTGGTACACGCTCAGCCAAGGCAGCAGCGAGTAGTTCTGGAACATGATGCCGCGCTCCGGGCCGGGGTCGGTGACGACCTTGCCCTTCATGCGGACCTCGCCCGCGTCCGGCCGCTCCAGCCCGGCGAGCAGGGAAACGAGCGTGGACTTGCCCGATCCCGAGAACCCGATGACGGCCACGAATTCGTTCTCCTCGATCGCGAGGTTGACGTCGGTAAGCACCTCGTAGCGGTTCGAGGGAGGGCCGTAGCCGATGGAGACGTTTTGGAGTTCGAGGAAGGCCATGGTTTTTCTTTCTAAACCGCGGAGGCGCGGAGGTCGCGGAGGTCGCGGAGCGAAGACAGGTGCACTGGTTTGAGGCGGAAGATCACACAGGCTTGCTCGGCCTCCGCGCCTCCGCGGTTCCAATCACACCGCCGCGATCGAGCCTTCGAAGCTCACGAGGCGCTGGAAGACGACCATGATGCGGTCGAGGATCAGGCCGATCGCGCCGACGACGAACACGACCACCATCATTTTCGCGAACGAGTCAGACGCGCCGTTGTTGAACTGGTCCCACACGAACTTGCCGATGCCCTCGGATGAGCTGAGCAGTTCGGCGGCAATGAGCACCATCCAGCCGACCCCGAGCGAGATGCGGAGCCCGGCGAAGACCAGCGGCAGCGACGAGGGCAGCACGATCTTGAACAGCCGGGACCAGAAGCCCAGCCGCAGCACCTTGGCCACGTTGAGGTGGTCCTTGTCGACCGAGGCGACGCCCAGCGCGGTGTTGACCATGGTCGCCCAGAGCGAGCAGAGCGCGACGGTTGCCGCCGAAGCGAGGAACGCAGGGTTGATCTTGTATTCGCCGATGAGCGGCAGGTCCCACATCCATTGCGTGAACCAATGCTTGTCGGGGTCGGGGATCAAAGCCGAGGCGACGATCAACGCGATCGGCAGCCAAACGATCGGCGACACCGGCTTGAACAGCGCGATAAACGGCGTCATCGCGCCCATGAACGTCGTGGATAAGCCGCAGAGCACACCGATCGGGATTGCGATCGCCGAGCCCAGGAAGAAGCCGGCGAACACGCAAAGGATCGACCGTTGAATCTGGTAGTAGATCGTGGCGGGCTTGGCGTAGCTGGATTCTTCGGTCTTGGTCAGCCGTTCTTCGGCGGAGATCACCCGGCGGGCCGCGGCG
>JBCDDH010000015.1:0-55284 GCA_039180415.1 Planctomycetota bacterium
CCACCCCGAAAGACCCGACAATCCCGATCATGATCCGCAAGATCGAACAAGCCCGGCGGTACGTCCTCCGCGTGAAGCTCTGCACGGTGATGGCCGCGAAGAATAGCGAGCTCCCATCGCTGTGGGACCAGATCGATCTGCCCGACAAGCGGCCCGGCGAGAAGGGGTGGGGCCAAAAGGTCTCGGCGATGTGGACGTGGAAGAACCAGCTCCCGGCCGACTACCCCGACGAGATTTTTTACGGGAAGATCAAGGGCGGCTACGCGGCGCTGATCGCGATGCCGTACCTGCGTGAGACGCATTTCCCCGAGGCGTATCGGCCCGTCGAGTCGTTGCCGGATTTAGCGCAGGTCATCTTCGCCAAGGTGCGTTCCGAGCCGCGGGAGACGACCGAACTCCGCCGCGAGCTGATGGACGAGCAGGGCTGCACCAAGAGCCAGTTCGACACGGCCCTCAAGAACCTGCAGATCACCATGAACGTCGTGCGGAGCAACGACGCCGACCTCGAATGCGACACCTGGCTGCCCTTCGGCGAGCTGTACCCGGAGATCTGGGCGACGCGGCCGACGTGAACCCGGCCCGGTCGGGACGCGGTGATCACGGGAATTGAAGCGCAGACGGGTAAATACCGGTTGGAGACGGCACCTCCAGCGGTATTATGAAAGAAGATTGTCGTCGCTCGGGCCGTGCTTTTCCGGAGTCCACGCATGCGTATTCGCTCGATCTTGGCGGTGCCTTTGCTCTCGGCGGTCTGTTGGCTGCCCGGGGCGCACGCCGCGACCGTCAACGTTGATTTCGACGGCTTCTCGGGGGGCGGCACCTACGTGGGGGACGACGGCGTGTTGAGTTCGCCGGGGGCCGACAACTGGAACAGCATCTTGCCCAACGAGTCGGGCGTGGAGCTCGACGACGAGTTCGGCAACGCGTCGCCGATCACGGTGAACTTCTCCGGCCCGCTCGAAGCGCGGGCCGACGAGAACGCGACCAACCTGCTTCAGGACACCGGCGTGATCGACACGGGCCTCACGATCCGGGGGGTGGATATCGGCACGCTTTACGACATCGCGGTGTACGTATTCGATCTGGAAGGCGTGTCCGTCGGCGGCGTCGGCACGCCGTTGGGCGTGACGCCGACTTATCAGCTGCCCGGCGTCGAACGGGTCGCCGGCGCAACGCAAGGCGACTACTTCCTGTTCCGCGACGTCGCGCCCGTGTTTCTAGGACGAGGCGGAAGCTCCGGCATCGTGGTAGACACCGGCGCGTCGGCCATCGCCGGCCTCCAGATCCGCGTGGTGCCGGAGCCCGCGTCGGTGATCCTGCTGGGTCTCGCGGCGTCGCTTCTCATGCGTCGCGATGGCGAAGCCTCGCGGCAAGCGCCGTGAGCGTGGCGAGCCCAACCAGTCAGACTTCGGGGATCGGGGTGGTATCGGAGCCGGGAGATGCTCTTCGGCTTCAATTCGTCGGGACGTGGTTGGGCTCGGCCTGATCGATCCGCTTGGCGGGCGCGTCACGGGATGACGGCTTGCGTGGATTAGGCGTCTTGCGGGTCGGGAGCGGAGGCGGTGGTTTCGGGAGGGGTCGTCGTGGCGGGGGCCGTTTGCTGGTCGGCCCAGGCGTGGATCGCGGCTTGGTCGAGGCCGGGCTTGCGGTTCACGCCGAGGTGGTAGCCGTGGCGCCAGGCGTCGCCGGCGTAGCCGGGCCTGTCGCCGCGGTGCGGGTGGTATTCGCAGAAGCCTTTGGCGTGATCCCAGCCGGCGTTGTAGCCGCGGGCGAAATGGATCTCGGCGGTGCGGTACGGGTCGGCGTAGTCGGCCTTGGTTTTGATCGCGTGGGGCGTGGTGCTGCAGCCGGCGGCGAGCAAGGCGAACGCGATCAGGCCCGGGCCGGCCAAGCCGTAGAGCGATGACAGGCCAAAGGGGCGATGACGGGTCGGCTGGGACATAGCTGGTTCCAACGTTGCAGCGGAGGCAAGGCGAGAGGCTTCGGCGCGACCGATCCGGCTCGGGATCAGTGGGACCGGCCCAAGAACATCCGGCGGCGGCGATCGCGGCGTTGCTTGCTTTCGAGCGTGGCTTCGAGGAAGCGGGCCCGCTGGGCTTTGGCGATCTGTTCGTCGGTCAGGCCGGTGGTGTCGAGGGGGGGCTGTTCGGCGAGGATGCCGCGGATGGAGTCGGAGGGGGCCCGGACCTTGCCGGTCGCAGGATCGGTGGCACAGCCCGAAAGCAGGGCAAGAGCGGCGGCGGCGAGAGCGAGCGGGGTGAACCTTCGGGCGCGTGGCATATCGGGAGAACCACGGGGGGCGCGGGATGATTCCGGGACCGCAGCGTTTTATTACGACTTCAAACTCTATTTTTCATGGTAAACTGACGTCGATTCGCGTCGGCTTCTTTTCGCATCCGCACGGGAGACCCATCGCATGGACCATCTGCACCGTTTGTTCGCGGCGGCGGAGGCGTTCGACGCCTCAGACATCCATTTAACCTGCGGGGAGCCGGCGTATTTCCGGCTCGGCGGGCGGCTGGTGGCGACGAAGGAGGCGCCGCTCGACGAGGCGGAGATCGTCGCGGTCCTGCGGCCGACGATGACCGACGCGAAGTGGGCGCACTACGAGCAGCGCGGCTACGTCGACTACGCCTTCCAGACCGAGGTGGACGTGCAGGGCGAGGTGAAGGAGGTGCGCTACCGCATGCACCTGTACCGCAGCCGGGGCACGATCACGGGCGCGCTGCGGCGGATCAAGCTGGCGATGCTGGACTTCGAGTCGCTGAAGCTGCCGCCGATCTACGAGAAGGCGGCGACGCTTCGGCCCAAGGGCATCGTGATCGTCGGCGGCGAAACGGGTTCGGGCAAGAGCACCTCGCTGGCGTGCATGCTGGACTACATCAACACGCGTCGCCCCAAGCACATCGTCACGATCGAAGACCCGATCGAGTACGTGTTGCCCAACAAGATGTCCAAGATCAACCAGCGCGAGCTGGGTGAAGACTTCGTGGACTTCCCCGACGCGCTGCGGGCGGTGGTGCGCGAAGACCCGGACGTGATCCTGATCGGCGAGTTGCGGGACAGCGAAACGGTCCGCGCAGCCATCGCGGCGGCGGAGACCGGACACCTGGTGCTGACCTCGCTGCACACGGCGACCGCGCCCGAAGCGCTACACCGCATCCTGTACTTCTTCCCCCCGCACGAGGAGATGGGCGTGCGGCAGAACCTCTCGTCGACGCTCATCGCTGTGATGAATCAGATGCTGCTGCCCACGCTCAAGGAAGCGCAGGAGCAGGGCGTGCCGACCCGCGTGCCGGCGACCGAGGTACTCATCAACACGTCGGTGGTCCGCGAGTACCTCCGCGACCCGGAGCACGACGACGACCTGGCGGGCATCCTGAGCAACCCAAAGACCTCGTCGCTGAGCAGTTCGCACGACTTCAATTTCTCGCTCAAGGCGCTGTACGAGAAGAACTGGGTCGGGCGCGACGTCGCGGTCGGGGCGTCGATGAAGCCGGAACAATTGGAGATGCAGTTCCGCGGCGTTTCGATGTGAATCGCGATGGGGCGAGCGGAATCGGAGAGTCGCAGCCCAACGGCTTGCGCGGCACCCCCCCAGGATTACCGCGCAACCGTTAGGCCGCAACTACCGATCCATACGCCACCGACCAGCCGGCTTACGGCTGCAACCATGTGACGCCCAGCACGATCACGCTGGCGTCCTGGTCTGGCACGGACGACAGGCGGACCGCTGCGATGTATTCGCTCGGCCGGGGGTTGGCGATCTCGAGGACGTACAGCGTCGCGCCCGGGGAGCCGCCGGCGGGCTGGAGCGCGACGTGGCGGGTGTCGGCGTTGTCGAAGGTCGGGAAGCTGTGATACCACTCACCGACGCGCGGGTGTTCGACCCCGGTGACGGCGGGCTGGACTTCGACGGCGTGCGTGCTGCCGTCTTCGTAAACCAGTTCATAGACCACGGCAGGATCGGTGGACTCGCCCAGCCAACCCGAGCCGTGCAGGACGTAGACCGCGCCGGCGGTGTTGTCGAGCGGAACCTCGACGGAATCGACGAGCGGCTGGCCGAGCGTGGTGTGGACGTTGTTGGATTTAAGCGCGACGCCGACGAGCGCGCCGTCGGCGGGGTCGGGGATGTCGAAGGGCACCCCGGCGAAGACATGCCGCCCCGCGTCGAGGTGCGGCAACGCGTTGCCGGCCCCGATCCAGGCATCCTCGCCCACCAGCGGGCGGTTGGCGAACGACGACAGGTCGAGCGGGGCGAAGTGGTTGGCGATCGCGTTTTTCGCGAGGTCGAACACCGGCCCCGAGTCGTTCCCGAGGTTGGACGTGATGCTCTGGAAGCGGTCGGCTTGGGCCAGGGCATATTCCAGCTTTTCGCGGTCTTCCGATGACAGCGGGCCGGGCAGGTCGGGTAGCGCTTCCCGCACGGCGTCGTTGGTAATCGTCCAGTCGAACGCGGCGGCGTCGGCGAACCGCGGGTCGAGCGTGTGGCTGCCCTGGTCTTGCCCCGACTGTTGCTTCCACGCCGCGAAGTTTCCGGCTTGATGGAACGCGTGGTCGGGCGCGAGGGCGTGGTAGACGTTGCCGTCGGCCTCAAGCGTCTCGATGAACTCGGCGTATTGCTGTTCGCTGGTATCGGCCTGGAGCAGCGGCGCGGCGCCGTCGCCCGAGGCGATCAGGTTGCCGTGCATCGTCCAGTCCTTGGAATAGTTGGCGTATTCCGATTCGATGCCCCGGCGGTGCAAGAACAACGCGCCATGACCCGGGTTGGAGGTGTAGAGGATGTTGTCTTTGAGGTGGACGTTCCACGACGTGCCGTCGATGCCGCGGGTGCCGTCGTCGTTCCAGATGACGTTGCGGCGCACGGTGACCGGGCCGGTAAGTTTTTCGAGGTAGAGCTGCGAGCCGAAGCGGTTGCCGACGAAGTAGCTGTCCTCGACGATCATCGGGCTGCGCGGCGTGAACGACTGGTCGAACCAGAAGCCGTTGGTGAGATTGGCGAACGCGCGGTGGCCGGAGAGGCGGAAGCCGACCTGCCCGTCGACGGCGAACATCTTGGCGCCGGCGGAGTCCCAGCCGTACTGCAGGCCGGTGTGGCCGCGCCAGTTGTTGTAGGACGTTTCGCAGTCTTCCATGACGTAGTTGTCCGCGCGGTAGCCGACGGACAAACCCTTCCAGCCGTTTCCGTTGAAAACGCTGCGACGCAGGGTGACACGTTCCGGGCGTTCGCCGTCGATGCCGAAACCGTTTGCGCCGTGCTCGTTGAACACGCAATCCTCGACCAGGATGTCACGGCCTCGGATCGACACGGCCCGTGGGTGGCCGATGTGGGTCGCGGCGTGCAGGAACATGAGGTTGCGGAGCACCACGTTTTCGCGGCCGGAGATGGTCAGCAGCGTGGGACGCACGGAGACCTCCACCGACGCTTCGTTGGGATCGACGCCTTCGGGGGGACAAAGGTAGATCGCGCCCTCAGCCTCGACCACGGCGAAGGTCGCGGGCAAGAGCGTGCCGGGCTCGCGGATGTCCTGGGCCTTCCATTGCCCCGGGACGTTGGTGGACGCCTTGGCGTCTTCGAGCAACAGCGGGCCGTCGGGGTCGACCCACGCGAAACGCTCGAGCATGATCGGCAGCATGATTTGGCCTTCGACGACGACGACCTCACTGCGGGCGACCCGCGGATCAATCAGGTAGCCCCAACGGTCCCAGGTCTGCGGGGCGAGCCCAAAGCGGTGCGGCCAATCCCGGCGGTACACGCCTTCGGCACCCTCGACGGGCTCCCAGCCGCCGGTCCAGTCGTCCGCCCCGGTGACGACCGCATCGCCGTCGCCGACGCCTTCCATGACCAGCGGTGCCGTCCGCGCCGCGTCGGACCACGACTCGCTCCATATCTCGATGCCACCCTCGCGGTACAGCCCCGGGTGCACGGCGATCTTGACGCCTTCCCCGCGTTGCAGGAGCCGCTCGGACTGTTTGACCGCTTGCTTCAAGGAGGCGAACGGCCGGTCGGTCGAGCCATCCGCGTCTTGGCGGTCCGCGTCGGCGCGGACGTGCAGCGTGTGTTTGACGAGCGATTCGTCGACGTCGGCACCGGTGATCTCGGCGTCGACGTCGTAGAGCGGCGTGAGCGTGATGCGTGATTCCAGCCACCGCCAACCGAACTCACTCGGGGCGTACACGAGCGGCGCGGGCACGGGGCTTCCGGGTTCGACCGCGTCGCCGTCGAGCGTCACGAAATCGGCCCCGCGGACGCTGGGCATGGCGTAGTTGTCGACCACGTCGGGGCCCGAGGCCACGACCACGATCGATCCCGCGTCCGAACCGAAGTACAGGGTGACCGAGCCCGGCACCGTGACCCGGACCTTGTCGAGCTTTTTCTCGGCCAAAGCGGTCAGCAACGGGTGGTCGGCGGACAGCCCGGCAACCGCTTCGATGGCCGTGGCGGGAGCCCGCTGAGCTTTCAGTGCGTCCCGAAACTGCTCGGGACTCACAGCGTAGCCGGGTGCCGTGCAGGCCACGCCAACCGCGACCAGGGCCCAGAAAGCAAGAAAGTTTATCGATAAACTAAAACGCCGACTCGATCGTGTTGCCAACATGAGAGACTCCTGAAGTGATGGTCCGTCCGGCCGTGCGGCCCGGGCGTGCACCCGATCGGGCGATTGAACACCATACCACGTCGATGCCGGCTCATGACGGAACCCCCGCCGCCGATCACCGCCCCGCGACCCGACCCCGGCTTGGACCTGCTTTTTGCCGGAAGCTCCATCTTCGAGCAATGGCCGCAAGCCGCGACCCTGCTCCCGGGGGTCCACGCCCGCAACGCCGCGATCGGCGGGACGCACACCGTGGATTGGCTGCCGACGCTCGGGCCGATGGTCCGCCGGTTTCAGCCACGCGTCCTATGCCTGTACGTCGGCAGCAACGACATCGCGCAGGGCCGAGCGACCCGCGAGGTGATCTGCAACCTCCAGCAACTACTCGCCGACACGCACCGGGCGTCGGCGGACACGGCCACGCTGTACTTCTCCATCATCCGCTCGGCCGACAAGGCCGATCGCTACCTCGACCTGGATGAAGTCGAAGCCGCCGTACGCGAACACTGTGCTTCGATGCCAAACGACCGCGCCGCGTTCGTCGATTCGAACCCGGTGTTCTTCACGCCCGCCACGGAGCGTCGGAGCAACGCCAAACCGCCCAGCGAAAGGTACACCTTGTCTCAACTCAAACGCGGCTACTTTCTCGAAGACCGCGTGCACCTCACCCCCACCGCGTACGAGGCCTTGACCCGCTATGCCGCGCCGATCGTCCACGACGCCTTGAACAAGCCGGTCAGCGCGCGTCCTCGGTGACGCGTTCCCAATCGTCGGTACGGAACGGCGACGCCGGCAAGCCTTCGCTGTTCGCCAAATTCGCCCAGGGCAGGTAGTCGTCCCAGCCGTAGCGCACCGCCCGCGGGTCCGGCACCTTGGCTTCGCTCACGGCGAGCGTGCGCTCGTCCAGTACTTCCACGCTCGTCGCCCAGCGGAACTTCTGATCGGGACCCGCGACGCAGAAGCCGTTGAGCTCATCGCCGTCGCGACTCGTCAAGCCCGAGCCGACGTGATCGAACGTCAAGATCACGCGATCGCCCTCGACGCGGTGACCGACCAACAGCGGCCCCGTCGGCACGAGGTTCCGGCCGTACGCCGCGTGCAGGGCCCAGCGCGCGAGCCGTTGTCCGACCGGACGCTTGGCGGCGGGGTGGATGTCGGTGGGGTCGCCGACGTCGGTGGTGACAATCAGGCCGACGTGGGACACGCGCTGCGCGACCCGCAGCTGCGATTCGCGCAGCTCGGGCCAACTCGCGGCGGCCGCCGGGACGCGCGGCGGGACGGCGTAGCTGGGCAGCTGGACGACGCCGAACGGCAGCGCCGGATCGCCCCAATCCTCCCGCCACGCCGCGATGAGCTCCGTGAGGATGTGTTCATACTGCGCGGCCCGCCAGACGTTGGATTCGCCTTGATACCAAGCGAATCCACGCAACGCGTACGGCGCGAGCGGCCGGATCATCGCGTGGTACAAACCCGCCGGCCGGTATCGTACGGTGGGCGACGTGGGCTCGGCGGGCACCGCCATCGGAGCCTCGCCCTCGGCCAGATCCGCGTTGACTTGCAACGCCAGTTCATACGCGGCGAGCGCTTCGGCGTACGCGCGTTCGCGGCGCTCCTGCCGCGCGAGCACTGGCTGCGTCTGCGGGTTGGCGGCCAGCGCCCTGCGCGGCGTCCACGCTTCAACCGGGGTGCCGCCGTACGCGCTGTGGATCACGCCGACCGGCACCCCCAGCTCGCGCTGAAGCTCCTCGCCCAAGAAATACGCTACGGCCGAAAAGGCCCGCGCGTCGCGCGGGCGGCACACCGCCCACGCCGCGTCCACATCAAACGCCGGCTCATCGGCGACCGCCCGCTCCACGCGGAACAGCCGGAGCCGGTCGTGGGTCGCCGCCGCAACCTCGGCGTCCGCGTCGCCCACCTTCATGAGCCGCATGTCCATGTTCGACTGCCCCGAACACAGCCAGACCTCACCGACCAACACATCTTCGAACGCGACCCGCTCGTCGCCGGCCTCCACATCCATCGCGTATGGCCCGCCCGCCGCCACCGGCTCCAGCGTCACCGACCAACGCCCTTGCGCGTCGGCCACGCCCGAGACTTCCTGACCTTTGAACCTCACGCGAACTTCCGCGCGCGGCTCGGCCCATCCCCAAACCGGCAACGGCTTGTCGCGCTGCAACACCATGTGGTCGCCGAGCACCGCGGGCAGCCGAAGCGTGGTCGTAAGCTCGACCCGATCTTCTGGCGGATCGGCCGCCCCCCACGCGGACGCGGCAAAGCATGTCCAAACCACCAGCAACCCAAAAGCAACCCGAAGCATCGACATGCGGCACTCCCGTGATTTCCGCGGCAAAGGTCGTCCGCCTCAGCGGCGGCCCCACAGGCAAGCCCATAAAGAAACAACAGCGCCCAACGAAGCGGGTTCCGGGACCGCGGTAAACACCGCGGGGCCAACCGATTCGGGCGCGAGCGACTGGAACCGCATCGCGTCGGCGAAGTCGATATCGCCGTCTCCGTCGAGATTTCCTTGCGACCAAGCGGGCGACGCGCCCGTGGACGAACGACCCGTGTAATTCGCGATCAGGCGTTGAGCGTCGAACGCGTCGACGTCGCCGTCGAGATCGAAATCCGCCAGCCGGGTTTGTTTGATGTTCTGCGCCCAGTAGGTGGCGTCGTCGAGGTCGATCGCGTCGTCACCGGTGAGGTCGTACCGGGCGAGCGTGTCGGGGTCGGACTGGCCGAACGCGGCGAACAGCGCGTCCAGGTCCCCGGCGTCGCGGGCCCCGGATTGATCGAAGTCGCCGGGGAGCGAGAACAGCGCGTCGAGTTCGGCGAAGCTCAGGCCGTCGACCGTGTGCAGCACGATCGCGTCTACCTCCGAGTCACGCTCGCGGCGCCCGATGCGAAGTTCGAGCGGCACGTTGAGATCGGACTCGGTGATGACGAATTGTTCGCCGGCCTCCCACCGCCAGTTGCCGTCGAAGGACAGCGTCTCGGTCAGCGTCGGATCGTTGCCGAACGCATCGGACGTGAAGATGCTGTCGCTGCTGCTAGCGAAACCCCGCGCACGGTAATAAGCGGTGTACGTGCCGGCTTCGGTGAACTCGAGGTGGTAGGCCGCGAGCGCGTCGTGCGGGCCGGTGTCGAGGTTGGTGCGAGACCCGCTGGGCGACTTCAAGCCTTCGCCGCCGAGCGCCCCCGTGAGGGACTGGACCAACCAGGTATCGCCGTCGCCGTTGGGGTCGAGCAACGCGTCGAAGTCTTCGGCTTGAAACGCGCGGTACGGGTCGCCGGTGGGCTGCGGCGGCGCGGAGTTCCAGTCCACGCCGACGTCGTCGCGCGTCAGAGGTCTGCGGACGATTGCCGCGCTGCTCACCTCGTCGGCGCCGATATCGGCCAGGCCGACGCGGGCTTGGCCGTCCATGTCGTCGGTCGCGAAGCCGGCGGCCGCGGTATCGATCGCGGGGCTGTTCGGCCCCGGCCGCCACAGGCCGTCCGCGCCGAACACGAGCTGGGGATCGGCCTCGAGGATGCCGGGCCGGGACGAGACCCCCAGCGGCCCGTCGAACGCAAGATTGCTCTGCCACACGAAGTCCGTGCCTTCGGCCCCTTCGAACGCGGCCTCGCTGCCGCGGACGAGGTTGTTGGCCAGCGTGACACGATCCGGCAGCAACGTGCGGCCGTCCGAGCCGAGGCCGTCGTCGAGATGGAACGCCGCGTCGTCGATGTCGACCAGCGTGTTGTGGGCGATCGTCGCGTTGACGACCGGCTGATAACCGTTGAGCGGGAAGTCGGGCTGACCGGCGGTGAGGACGATCCCGCCGCCCGCACGGCCGTCCAATCCGGCCAAGTAGTTATTGGTCACGACCTGATCTTCGCCGATGACCCGGACGCCGCCGGATCTGTTTTTGTCGTTGCCCAGAAAAAAATTGCCGTTGACACGGTTGCCGTTGCCGTGGCGGAGCGTCAGCGTGCCGGCCGACTCGAGGAACGTGTTGTAGCGCAGGTCGTTGTCGCCGGCCTTGACGGAGATGATTTCGGTTTCGCCGTCGGTCGCGTGGAACAAGTTGTTTTCGACGACGGTCTGCGAGTCGCTCAGTGAATCGCTCGACGTGCCGATCCGAATCGTCTCGAAGCCGTTGCCGTTGCCTTCGGGGCGGTCGGCGAACAGGTTGCCGTCGATGCGGTGGCCGTCGATCCCGCCGTCGCGCCAGACGGTGACGGTGACGCCCGAGTGGTTCTGCCCCACGAACGTGTTGTGGTCAACGCGGTTGTTCTCCCCGTGAAGCGAGACCCAGAAGTAACGCGTGTTGATGTCCGGCGGGTTGTAGTTGAGGATGGCGGTGTTGGTCAGGCGGCTGTGGTTCGCGTCGCCGTTGCTGCCGCGGAAGCGGACGATGTGCTGGCCCGCGTTGAGCGCGCCGCCGTCGAAGCGCAGGCCGTCGACGACGAGGTGGTCGCCGGAGATTTCCAACCGCGAGTTGCCGTTGAGTACGACTTGCCCCGGCGTCTGGGCGCGGAGTGTGATCGGCGCGTTCGCGGTGCCGTCGGCGTTGAAGCGCAGGTACTGGTCGGTCCACACACCGTCCGCGAGCACGATCGCGTCGCCGGGATTGACTTGGCCGAGCCGTTGGGTGAGCTCGGCCGCGTTGTGGACCAGGAACTCCGCCGCCCCGCCGGGGAGCGCCACGCCAAGACTCGCAAAAACCGCAGCGACGCCGCGACGCAGGCGATGGTTCCGCTGGCTTCGGTCGATTCTCATGGGCAACTCACTGCTTTCGGAATGGAAGGATGCGAAGCCCCCGGGCGCGAGCCCAATCCGAGCGAAAGGGCCGCCAACACCACGCCCAGCGCCGGCTCAGGCACGAGCACCGCCGACACCTCGGCCGCCAGCGCGGGGTCCAATGCGCCCCGTAGACGCATCGCGTCGCCGAAGTCCACGTCGCCGTCGCCGTCGAGGTCGCCCTGCGCCCACGTCCGCCCGCCGGCCGCGCCGACGGGCCCGGAGTAGTTGGCCGAAAGCGTCAGGGCGTCGGCCAGGTCGAGATCGCCGTCGAGGTCGAGGTCGCCGTAGGTCGTGCCCGCGATCGCGCGGACCCACGCCTCCACGTCGTCTTCATTCAGCACGCCGTCGCCGACCAGGTTCATCGCGTCGCCCGGGAAGGCGGGGGCGCCGATCGCGGCCCGCAGCGTGTCGATGTCGCCGCCGTCCAGCGCGCCGGACCTGTCGAAGTCTCCGAGCAGCCCGGGCGTGGCGATCAGCTCCAGCCGCGCCCAATCCACGCCGACGCCGTCACGGACCAACAGGTTCAGCTCGCCGTCGCGGAAGTCCGCCAGCGACGCGCCGACGAATTGGAGCGTGACGACTTCGCGTTCGCCGGAACTCAACCCGCCGCCTTCGAGCAACGCACTCAGCGGGGTGCGGTCCTCGGCCCGCTCGATCAGCAGCGCGTCGTCCGAGCCGTCGGTACCGCTGCCTACCAAGGCCAACGACAGCGTCGCCGCCGCGATGTGCTCGCCCGGATCGACGCGGAAGCCGAACGTCAACGGCACCGCCGCGGACCCGCCCGGCCGGTCCATCGTGACGACCGCCGACGCCTCCGCGTTCGCGACGTCGAGCCAGGCCGCGGGCACCACCGCATCGTCCACGCTGTCCGGGCCGCTGAACGCGAAGTTGTCGTAGTCGCCGATCGCGTATTCGCGGAACGAGGCGTCGGCGAACCGATCGCGGTCTGCGAGCTGCGCGAGGTACAGGCTGGGCGTGTCCACCGGCGCACCGTGGTGGTCCACGATTCCGGGCTCTTGCTCGCCGAAGCGGTCGCTCTCTCGAAGCTGGCCCGTCGATCCGATCAGCCAGTTCTGCGCGGTGGGCGGGTTCTGCACGATGAAGCCGTCGGCCGCAGAGTTCCAGATCACGAAGTTGCCGCCCGCCCAGCCGTGCCCCGTGCCGAAGTTTCCGCGGTTGTAAACGTTCAGTTCGTCGCCTTCGACGGTGACGTTGTCGAACAGGCCGCCGGTGGTCCAGCGCTGGTGCGGGCCGGACTCGTCGAGCGTGTCGGTCGCCGTGGCGTTGAAGAACACGTTCGGCCCGGCGTTAGGCGAGTTGTGGATGAAGTCGTGTCGGCCGAACTCGGCGGTCACGTCGCGCACCAGCGAGAGCTGCCCGTTGTTCTGGAACGCGTACCGCCGGCCACCGGTCACCCGCGAGATCGGGTCGAGGTTCGCCGCGTCCTGAACGGTCACGTGCTTGGCCCGGGTATCGATCTCGACCAGCGAAAACCAGAAGTGCTCCGCCGTCACGTCGCGGACCCAGGCGTGCTCAAGGCGGTTCATAAAGACCAGGCTGCGGGCGTGGTCTTCGTCTTCCCGGTCCGACGCGTCGAAATCCGAAACGCCGCGCAGATTCTCGATACCGACGTTCTCGACGCGGCCGGTCCAGGTGTATTTGGTCACCGTGCCGCCGCCGTACCGCGCCTCGAGCGCTTGCGTCAGCGGCGCGTCGAGGAACACGCGGTCGCCTTCGACGCGGGTGACGACGCGGTCGCTGCGCCGGTCGAAACCGCCGGGCTGCCACTGCGTGACCGAGCCGCCGTCGCTACGCGGGGGGATCTGATCCATCCCCAAGTCGCTGATCCACGGGGCCGTGCTCGGTCGATTCACGATCACACGGTCGCCGGGCGAAAAGCTCGCCGCGTCCGCCACCCGGAAGCTGGTCGCGCCCACCGGGACGACCGTATCGATGACCGGACGCTCGGTGCTGCCGATCGTGTCCCACGAGCCGGAACCCTCGACGACGATCACGTCGCGCCGGCTCGTCCCGGTCGCGCGGATCACGGTTCCTGAGCCGACGCTTTGGCCACTACCCCGCAACACCACGCCGCTGTCGCGGATAAACACGCTCGACGCGACTTGAAACTCGCCCGCCCCGAGTTGCACCACGCCGCGAAAGCCGTCGGCATTCAAAGGCAACGCCGCGACCTGATTGATGGCCGCCTGGATCCGCGCCGTATCGTCGCCCGCCCCCGGAAGCACCGTCGCGACCACCGGCAAACCGTCGGGGATCGCTTCGCGCCCACCTCGGTAGCCCACCGCGGAGAAGTCCGGGATGCGGTCGCCGTCCGGCTGACTCTGATACACCAGCCGGCCGTCGCCCCCCGGCGCGACCCACTGGCTCTCGGCCGCGCGCGCCTCCACGCCGATCATCAAACCAGCCCACAAGCCCGCCACACTCCGAGCGATCATCCGCGTCATGCCACCGCTCCCTGCGCCGCTTCCGGCTCGGGCGGCTCGGCAATCCCGCGCAGCTGACGCTGGCCCGCCCACCACAGCACCCCCCCCACCGCCGCCACGAACCCGCCAACGAACAAAATGCCCAGACGGCCCGAGAGCTCGTTGGGCAGCAACACCAACCCCGCGATGCACAGCCCGATCACCAGCGCGAAACCGCCCATGATCTTGAGCTGATGCCCGTCGTTGCCTTCGCCCACCTCGGCCGCAAAGTCGACCGGCCGGTGCATCCGCTCGAAGAACGCGTCCGCTTTCGCTCGATACGCCAGCGACGCCGTGCCCCAGAACGGCAGCGTTACCAGGAACCCCGCGCTCGCCGCAGCGATGTTCGCGAACACCACCGTCGAGAAGTCCCACGCGTCGGGGAACACCGCCGTGCCCGCCACGGGCGACCACGCCGCCGTCGCCAGATCGCCGCTGAAAAAGCCCATGGCCGACACCGTAAAACCGAAACCGATCGAACAGATCGCCGCCCAGCCCGGCACCCGCCGCAGAAACAGCGCCCACAGCATCGGCACCGCCAGCGGCAGCGCGAGCATCGCGCCGACGTCCAACATCAATTCAAACACACCTTTGCCGTCCTGGCCAACGAAATACAGGGTGATCAGGATGATCACGACGCCGAAGCCCAGCGACGCGACCTGCGCCATCCGCAGCCGGGGCTTGTTCTTGTCGTAGTCGATGCCGAACAAACGCGCGATCGCCGGAACGATGTCGCGCACGAGCATCGCAGCGTTCTTGTTCAAACCGCTGTCCATCGAACTCATCGTCGCCGACAGCATCGCCACCACCATCAGCCCGGTCAGGCCCAGCGGCAACAGGTTCATGCTGGTCACGGCGTAGGCGGTCTCGGCGGGCTTAGACACGGCCATGCCGTCGATCTCGGCCGAGAACAACAGCCGGCCCGCGATCGGCGGGATGAACCACACGAACGCCCCGGCCAGCATCAGCCCCCCCGCCAACGCCGCCGCCTTCCGCGCGTCACCCCCCGTCTTCACCGCGTAGTACCGCTGCGACGCCAACACCGTGTTCATCTTCACGATCTGCGCAACGAACACCGCCGCCGCCCAGACCCACGTGTACGTGTTCTTGCCCGTGAATCGGCCCGGCTCGTTGACCAGGGCGTAATCCGACGCCAAGCCTCGCTCCTCGATCCCGGCCATCATGCCCCCCACGCCGCCCAGCTCCCGCAGGCACAGCCACGCAACCAAAAGCGTGATCGGGATCAGGATCAGCGTCTGTAAGAAGTCGGTCGCCATGACCGCCCAGCTGCCCCCCGCCGTCGAATAAATCAGCACGATCAACCCGATCACGATCACCACCGCCCGGATGTCGTAACCGAAAACCGAGGCGCAGAACAGCGACAGCCCGTACAGCCACAGCGACGCGTAGAGCAAGCCCAACACCACGAACACCCACGCGTAGAGCTGCTGGGTCGTCGGCCCGAACCGCGACTCGATCGCCTCGGGCACGGTGACGACGCGCAACTGACGGAACCACGGCGCGAAGATCGCGGCGGCGACGAAGTACCCCGCGACGTTCGCCAGGAAGATCACCATCACGGACCAGCCGGCTTCGTACGCCGCGCCCGACGCGCCGGTGAACGTCCACGCGCTGAACTGCACCATGAACGCCGACGCCCCGACCAGCCACCACGTGCCCTTGCAGCCGTTGCGGAAGTAGTCGCTGTCGTCGCGGTTGAGTTTCTTGAAGACGAACCCCACCGCGACCAGCACGACCAGATATCCCGCGATGACGGCGTATTCGATCAGCATGAGCACGACTGGAAAAGCGAAAGATTCTGAAGAAAGCGTCCGCCGCCGGTGGGGCGACGGACGCAGTGAATTCATCGGGGCGGGCCGATCACCGGATCAAGCCTCACAGCGAAGCCCCGCCGTTGGTGCCATCGGGCGCTTCGAGGTCTTCGTCGTAGGTCCGGTCCTTCGAGCCGTCGGGATCACGCATCGACAGGGCGCCTTCTACACGGTCTTCCGCCGAGGCATGGCCGTCCATGAACAGCACGTTCATCTGGTCGCCGTGGCGTTCGGGGTCGCCGTTCAGATACTTCGGCAACTCGGGGTTGGTCGTGTGCCCGCTATCGAGCGGCCACCACAGCGCGTTGCCCGTGACCCGCGGGCTCAGGTGCCAGTCGTTGCCGTCCGCGTTGATGCCCCGGCTGCTGGGAGACACCGCGTCATCAAAACGCCACCAATTGGTCAAAGGCGGCAGGCTGCCCGAGTCCCACGGAATCGGGGCGTACTGCGGGTCGTCGTTGTCCGCGTTGGACGGCGTCCGACTGTCGGTTTTGCCCAGCAGAAAACGGTTCATGCCGTAGCCAATGGCTTCGGAATAAGTTTCGGTGAACTCGGGGTAGTCGCCGATGAACACCGGGCAGGTGAAGTTCTCGTTCATGAATTCGCTGCGGGTACCGTCCGCACGACGCTGGTCGCCGTTCATGTGGTTGGCGAGTACTTCGAACCAAAACACGTTGAGTCGTGAGGCACTCTGAATATTGAGTTTATTAGTGATTGAACGATTCAGCTGGCCATCCTGAATAAAGTTTTGGGCAAGCGGCACGATGTGATCGTCGTGGTCCGTGGCGTAGCTCATGTGAGCGACGCCGATCTGCCGGATGTTGCTAAGGCAGGCTAGACCGCGAGCGGCTTCCCGCGCCGCGCCGAGCGCGGGTAGCAGCAAACCGATCAGCAGCGCGATGATCGAGATGACGACCAGCAGTTCGATGAGGGTGAAGCCGGTGGATGGGGTTCGGGTCCGCATGATGGGTTCCGGGAGAAGAGGTGAGATTCCGGTCGATCCAGAAAGCGATCGGTGAGCAAGAGGCCGAAAAAACCGGGCCGCCGCCACGCAGCGACGGGCCGGTGGATGGTGTCCGGTCAGGCGCGGCGGCGACGCAGGCCCGCGAGCGCCATGGCGCCGAGCAGGGCGAGCGAGGCGGGTTCAGGCACCGCGGCACCTTCGAAGCTCGGGGCGGTGGTGCTGCCCCAGTTGTTCAGCACGCGGTTGAGTTCTTCCTGGTCGACGTTGGGCGTGGTGAACGGGTCGCCGTTGGGGGCGAACGGCGCGGCGGAACCCCAGTTGTTCAGGACGAGGTTCAGGTCGCCTTGTTCCACTTGGCCCGAGTCGTCGTAGTCGCCGACGATGCCGCCGCCGACGGTGGCGGCGATGGTTTCGAGCAGGAAGTTGTCGATGACCAGGTCGTAGTCGGTCTCGTCGAAGGAGTTGGCCGAGGAGATCCGCAGCGCGAAGTAGTCCCAGTTGTCGGACTGGATGCCGCCCGACCCGGGGTCGGTCGCGCCGTCGTTGAGCGACTCTTCGCCGCCGAAGCTGAAGCTCGTGCCGTCGGTGAGGTTGTCGACGTCGAACGTGGCGTAGATGGACTGCTCGGTGCGTTCCAGCGTGAGGGACAGGTTGTAGACCTTGCCCTGGAGCAGCGTCGTGAAGTTCGGGTTTTCGTCGTCGGGCGCGGCGACGAAGTCGTCGTCGGAGCCCTGAAGGATGCGCTGACGGTTCGTGCTGGACGAGTCGGGGTCGTTGGTCTCTTCGAAGATGCGCGGGCCCGTGGTGCTGCCCGACGGGGTCAGCGCGTCGGCGCCGTCGCCGGGGTAGCCGGGGCCGATCTTGATCCGGCCGGCCCAGCCGTGGTCGTCGCGAGCGCCGGGGCCGACGAATTGGCCGTCGAACGTGCCGTCGTCTTCACCCCAAACGGCGGGGCCGAAGTTCGGTCCGGAGAAACCGCTGGTCTCGCCGATCTGGTCGTCCGTGTCCTGATACAAGCCGAAACGCAGGTCCGCCTTGTTCGGGGTCGCCGGCGAATTAGCGTTGGGCGAGCTGTCCCACAGCCGGACGTCGTAGCTGACCCGGACCTGGTCGCCGACGTTCTCGCCGAGCGCGACGTTCTGGCCGAAGAAGCCGGTGATGGTCGAGCCGCGCCCCTTGGAGTTCAGGCCCAAGGCCAGGCCCGAGTCGATGGACACGCCTTCGGGCGCGACGCCCGCGGTGTCGTCGATGATCCGGCCGAAGATCTTTTCGTCGAACAGGCCGGTGTCGCCGTTCGGGCTGCTGGTGAAGCCGCCGGCACCCAGCCAGGTGATCCCCACGTCCGAGGGATCGGTCGCGGCGGTCACCTCCGGCACGGTGACGTCGGGGAAGTTCGGCGGCGTGTAAGGCTCGAGCACCCCGTTGGAGCTGGCGTCGAGGTCGAAGTTGTCGACCTGGCCGTCGTTGTTGCGGTCGGCGTCGCCGAAGCCATCGAAGACGACGGTGGTCTGAGCGAGCGCGGCAGACGCCAAGAAACCACTGGCTACGGCGAGGCTCGCCAGCGGAAGGACACGGAACGAATCTGGGCGAGGCGGGCGGATCATGGGCGGTTTTCCTCCGAGGAAATCAAAAACAGACGTGAGGCTGGGAGAAACGAATCGAGAGTTGAAGCCGAACGGTCGGCCAAGGGCGGGCTCGGCGGTCGGCCGGGCCCGCTGAGAAAAGAAGGCGTGTTACGCGCGACGCCGCAGCAGCGCGAGGCCGCCCAACCCGAGCAACACGGCGCTGGCCGGCTCGGGAACGTCGAACGTGACGCTGATGTTGCTGAAGTCCAAGCCGTTGTCGGGCTCGCCTTGCGCGTTGGTCGAGCCGAACGTCCGGGAGTTCATGTGAAACGCGAGCATGTCGAACGTGTTCGAGTCGATGGTGTCATCGACGACCGAGTGCGTGATGCCGTTGATCGTGGCGGTGTACGCCAGCTCGGTCGCGCTAATGAGTTGAACCGTAAGCGTGCCGTTGTAGGTCGTATTGGGCGCCCAGAAGTCGCCTTCGTCCGGGCCGCTAGGCGAGATATTGCTAAAGCCGGTGGTGGTCGACATCAGCCGGCCGGTGCCGGTCACGGTGTTGACGGTGTGCTCGCGGAAATTCAAGTCCGAATCCGGGCCGTTGTTTACGTCGATGTCGTGCATGAAACCCGGCAGCGTCTGCGTGCCCGGGCCACCCGACGCGACCCCCCAGCCGAACAGATCGCTCGGGGACCCCGAAGACGACGAGACGTTGTCGTCGAGCCCGGCCCGACCCAGTGAATCGAACAAACCCACGCGGAAGCCGGTGCTGCGGTTGCCCACGGTGTCCGGCGTGGTGAACGTGTAGCTCACAATCAACTGGTCGCCGACGTCGTCGAGCACCTGGGGGGCAAAGATCGTGTGTATGCCACGACCGGAAGTGCCGGTGACCAGACCCAGTTCGCCGGGAGCGATCTCCAACGCGCTGCTGGAACTCGAGGTCCACCAGTCGGTGTCCAACGCGCCGGTCTGGGCGAGGTCGCCGTCGGCGAAGCTGTCGTCGAACACGGTGACGGGCACCGCCAACGCCGGAGCGGCGACGATCCCGGCGAGCAAGCCGGCTCCGACTGCGGCAGAAAACAAACGGGGCGATTCACACTGCATGACATTTCCTCCAAAAGAACTCGAGCCAGATGAGAAAGAAACCAGAACTAAAACCAAAAGCCGGTCGCGAGATCGCGTCCGTTGAGATCAAACAACGTCAAGTCACCGAAGCCGCGTCTGCGGTCAACCGCGGCTGTACGCGAACGGTCATCCGAGAGACCGAGCGGGACGCGGGCTCTTCCAGCCGGCGCATCAGCTGCGAGACGGCTTCCATGCCGATCAGATCGGGCTGGATATCGATGGTGGCCGGGGCCGGGGTGAGGCCCGCGAGGATCGGGTCGTTGTCGCAAGCGATCACGGCGATGTCGCGGCCGGGCTCGAGGCCGTGCTGGCGGAGCGCCTCATAGACCAGCGTGGTCCAGCGACCGCGCGGCACGAACATCGCGGTAGCCCGAGACGGCTGCTGTGCGAGGTCCTTGATCGCGTGGTCGAGCGCCTGCCGGTCGAGCTTCGCCCCTTGTTCGCGCTCGTCGCGGGCGGCCACATCCAGCAGATCGCAGTCTGCGCCAGCGCCGCGCATCGTGTCGAGGAAGGCGATCTCCCGTTCCGCGAAGCCGCGGTGGGTCTGCTCCAAACGCATGTACGCGACGTGAGCGTGGCCTTCGCCCAAAAGATGCTCGGCGGCGATCCGCCCCACCGCTTCATTGTCGGGCCCAACGCGGTCTCCCCAATCACCGCCGTCGGTCCGCCGGCTCATCATCCAAACGGTCGGGAATTCCCGCAGCCGTAACGCCACCGATTCGGCGGGCGGGTAGCCGTGCAGGATCAAGCCGTCGATGTCACCGCGGGTCACGATGGGGGGCAGCCGGCCGTCTCCGCCGACACGAGCCAGCGTCAGATTAAAGCCCAGCTCCGAAACGGCGCTACCCGCGGCATCGACCGCGACCGCTGCGACCGGCGCATGCATCGGAGCCAAATCGGTGCCGAGCATCAACAGAGCGATGTTTCCGGTGCGGGCAGAGGGCCGGCTTTTGGGCACGGGGCCGCGGCGCTTGGCGGGCGGGGTATAGCCGAGCTTTTTCATGGCGGATCGGACGCGTTCGGCCGCGCCGTTGGAAACCCCGGGCCGATCATTGATGACCCGCGACACCGTCGCGTGGGACAAACCGGCGAGTTTGGCGACTTCAACGATCGACATGCACAGCAATGTACAAGAGATGTCCGTACATTACAACCCCATTTTGACGAACAATTTTGTTTATTTTCCAACACTAATCCCGGAAAACTTGGACCTCACCCTAAAAAACCCGCCATTTGAGTTAATTTAGCGAATTTATCCGCCCTTTATCTCAAAAAATCTTTCTGAACAAAACTGTACAAAACGCGATGGGCCCTGTACATTTCACCGGTCCATCTGCTTCAGTGTCCTTTCGTCACCAAGTCTTGTTCTTGTGCTTCCCTTTCGAGGCCTCACTTCGATGAAGATTGCTCATCTAACTCGATCCATCGCGATGTCGATGGCTGTTGGTTTGACCGCGGGGTATTCGGCTCAAGCCGAGCTACCCGCTTCTTTCGAGCCCACGCTGCTGGACGCGGACGCCGTGACCTCGGTACGGGACGCGTTGCACGCCGGAGATGGCACGCCCGCCCAAGCCGCCGCGTTCGAAGTGCTGACCGATCTGGCCGACGCCTCGCTTGAGCTGCCGATCCGTTCGGTGATCGACAAGCCCCAGGCCCCCGCCTCCGGCAGCCGCCACGACTACGTCTCGCTCTCGCCGTACTGGTGGCCGAACCCCGACACCAAAGACGGCCTGCCGTACGTCCGCCACGACGGCAAATTCAACCCCGAGCGCGATCAGTACGACGTGCCCAAGCTCACCGATCTGGCCAACGCCGTCCGGTGGCTGGGCTTCGCCTACTACTACACCGGCGACGAGGCGTACGCGAAGAACGCCATCGAGCGCTGCCGCGTGTGGTTCGTCGATCCCGCGACCCGTATGACGCCACGGATGCAGTTCGGGCAGTTCATCCCGGGCGTCGAAGAAAACGGGCGGCAGTTTGGCATCATCGAGACCGTTCGGCTGCGCTGGTTCCCCGATTCGTTCGCGATGCTCGAAAGCTCGCCGCACATGACCAAAGAGGTCCGCGACGGTGTCCGGAAATGGTTCGCCGATTACGCCCAGTGGCTCATGGACAGCGAGTTCGGGACGCTCGAACGCACCTACCCCAATAACCACGGCACGTGGGCGAACGCGCAGATGGCGACCTATGGCTACTTCGGCGGCCGAGAAGACCTCGCCCGTGCCGCGGTGGACAGCATCCCGGCCCGCATCGCCGCACAGATCATGCCCGACGGCCTACAGCCGCACGAAGCGGAGCGCACGACGTCGCTGCATTACCACGACTTCAACCTCCGCGCGCATCTCGACCTGGCGAAGATCGGGCAGCGGCTGGGCATCGATCTTTACCGTTATGAAACCAAAGAAGGGGCCGGCATCCGGACGGCCGCCAAGTTCCTAGTGCCGTATCTTCTCGAAGAGAAGGCGTGGCCGTACGAACAGATCAGGGACCCGAAGGCTTATATGCACGCCCAAGCCATGCGGATGGCCGCGCTCGCTTACGACGAGCCCGCTTTTGAAGCAACACTGCCCGTGCTCGCGACGTGGCCGGGCATGAAGCCCGAAGGCCAGGTCTGGACCGAGCTGATGTTGCCGCTCGCGGAGCGCTGAGCGCTACGTTTCTGGCAACCCGCTTCGTTTTCACGGTTCTCTCGATTTTCTTGTGCTTCCCTAATCCCATGCAAACCACCACGATCCCACACACCGACCTCGAAGTCTCCCGCGTCGCGTTCGGCTTCATGTCTACCGCCGCCAACCCGACGTACGACGGCATCCCCGACGACGAAGCGGTCAAGACCATCCACGCCGCGATCGACGCCGGCATCAACTTCTTCGACAACGCGCCCGCCTACGGCAACGGCCACGCCGAAGAACAACTCGGCCACGCCATCCACGACCGGCGCGACCGCGTCGTGATCGCGACCAAGGCCTCCGGCCAAACGCTCAGCGCCGACGAAATCACCGCCGACTGCGAGGCCAGCCTCAAACGGCTGCGCACCGATGTGATCGACCTGCACCAGATCCATTGGCCACGCCGACAGGTCCCGCTGGACGAATCGATCCGCGCCCTCGAAGACCTGCGAGCCTCCGGCAAAGTGCGGCACCTGGGTGTCTGCAACTTCGGGCCACGGGACCTGAGCGAATTGTTCGAACTCGCCACGCCTTGCACGAATCAGGTCGCGTACAGCCTGCTCGCCCGCGGCGTGGAGATCGACACCGCCCCGCTCTGCCACGAGCGCGGGGTCGGCCTGCTCTGCTACTCCCCCATGGCCCAGGGCCTGCTCGCCGGCAAGTACAAGCACGCCGACGACGTGCCCGACGAACGCGCCCGTACCCGGCACTTTGCTCCGTCGCGTCCGCAGGCCCGGCACACCGACCCGGGCTGCGAGCAGGAAACCTTCGACGCCGTGGAGCGCGTCGC
This sequence comes from Planctomycetota bacterium, assembly GCA_039180415.1. Taxonomy (GTDB): domain Bacteria; phylum Planctomycetota; class Phycisphaerae; order Phycisphaerales; family Phycisphaeraceae; genus CAZIXN01. The sequence continues at coordinate 22,805 of JBCDDH010000015.1, forward strand.
CGCGGTCGCGGAGCGTCTGAGCGTGCCGATGGCCCAACTCGCGTTGGCGTGGTGCCTGCACCAGCCCGGGGTCACGGCCGTACTCGTCGGTGCGTCGAAAATCTCGCAGGTGAACGGCAACGCCGCGGCCGCCGAGATCGAGCTGGACGACGCCACGGTCGCCGAGCTGGACGACGCCACCCGCGCCGTGAAGGAAGCCATGGGGGCCAGCCTCGACATGTGGGCCACCCCCGCCCGAACCCGCTGAACCGACCGATCGGTTTCGTCTCTTTCTCGCCGCCGAAGACTTGTGTTATGACCGCGTTCCGTCAACCGCCGACCCCGCCGCCCGCCTCGGCCAAACCCCGCGTCCCGGTGCCGAAGCCTCGTGCCTTGCGGGGCGACGCGACCACCCCGCCGGTGTCCATCGGCATCGCCGGGCTGGGCCGCAGCGGGTGGAACATCCACGCCGACACCCTCGCCGCCCTGCCGCAACGCTTCACGGTCGTCGCGGTCGCCGACGGGCAAGCCACCCGCCGAGAAGAGGCCACGCAGCGCTTCGGCTGCGAGGCGTACGCCGACGTCGACGCGATGCTCGCCGACCCGAAGCTCGAGGCCGTCGTGATCGCCACGCCCAACACGCTGCACGCCGCGCACGCGATCTCGGCGTTTGAGCACGGCCTGCACGTCGTGGCGGAGAAACCCATGGCGATGGATCTGTCCGAAGCGGACGCCATGATCGGGGCCGCGTCCCGGGCCGGCCGGCTGCTCGCGCCGTTCCAGAACCGCCGGTTCGAAGCGGGCTTTCTGAAGGTGCGTGAGATCATCGACTCGGGGCAGCTCGGCCGCGTGGTGCAGGTCCGGATGTGCTGGCACCAGTTCACGCGCCGCTGGGATTGGCAGGTCGTCCGCGATCAAGGCGGCGGGCTGCTACGGGTCAACGGCACGCACCTGATCGACCAAGCCATGCAGTTCCTGGGGGACGGGCCGGTCGAGGTATTCGCCGACCTGCAGCGCGCGCTGTCGTGTGGCGACGCCGAGGACCACGTGAAGGTGCTCTTGCGCGGCGACGGCCCGACCATCGACATCGAGCTGTCCAACGCCAACGCCTGGCCGCAGGACCGCTGGCTGATCATGGGCACCGCCGGCTCGCTGCGCGGCACGCCCGATGGCCTGCGCTGGAAGACCCTCGACTGGTCCGCTATGCCGCGGCGGGAATTGGACACCCGCCCGTTCGCCGCCGGCCGGGCGTACCCCAAGGAAGAAATCGCCTGGACCGAGCACCAGTGGGAAGGCCACAGCGACAAGCACGACCCTTACGTCGCGTTTTACGAAGACTTTTTTGCCGGCTTGCGTGAAGGGAAGCCGCTGGCCGTCTCGCCGCAGAGCGTCCGACGTACCATCGACGTCGTGAATCGTGCCTACGCCCAGACGGAGCATCGCTTCGCCGCCTCGCCCTTAGCCAAGACGCCGGCCACCGACGCAACGGCCGCTTCGGAAAAACCATGTACGCCAGCTTGATGACCGACCTGATCGACGTCCGCGTGAGCCCGGAACAAGCCGCCACGCTTGCGCATCGGCACGGATTCGTGGGCCTGGACCTCCGGCTTAACGACGACGACGCGCCGCAAACCGCCGCGCAAGCCGAACCGATCCGCCGACGCATGGACGAGTTGGGCCTACGCGCGGGCTACTGCTCGATCCTGCCCGGCAAATTCAGCGCCGACGCCGACGAATGGTCCCGGCATCGCGTGCGACTCGAAGCGCGCTGCGCCGTCGCGCAAGCCTTGGGCTTCACGCGCACCTGTGCGGTCGTCCTGCCGTTTCACCCGACGCTCGCCTTCGATGACGCGATGGACCTGCACCGGACCCGGCTGGACGACGTGCTCCCGGTTCTCGCACAACACGGCATCGCGCTGGGCCTTGAGTACGTCTCGCCGATCACGCGCCGAGCCGACCAGCCGAACGAATTCATCCACGACCTGGCCGGCATGCTCGACCTGATCGAGCGGGCCGGGCGCCCGGAACACCTCGGCCTGCTGCTGGACACGTTCCACTGGCACTGCGCCGGCGAATCCGAACACGACCTGGCCGCCCTGCCCGCGTCGCGCGTCGTCGGCGTCCACCTCAACGACGCCATCGCCGACCGTCCGACCGAGCGGCAGCGCGTGGACGAACGCGAGCTGCCCGGCGCAACCGGGGTGATCGACCTGGCCGGGTTCATGCGGGGCCTGCGCCGCGCGGGCTACGCTGGCCCCATCAGCTCCGAGCCGAGCCACCCGCGGTGGAAGACCGTCGACCCCGACGACGCCTGCGCCCAGACCGGCCGGGCCGTCCGTGACGCGATCGCCCTGGCCGCGCCCGGCAGCGGAAGCGACGCCGCGTGAAGGCGCTGCCCATCGCCGACGTCCGCGTCATCTGCACCGCGCCGATGGGCCGGAACCTCGTGATCGCAAAGGTCGTCACCGAAGAACCCACGCTCTACGGGCTGGGCTGCGGCACGCTCACGCAGCGCTTCCACGCCGTCGCCGCCACCCTCGAACACCACGTCAAACCGCTCTTGATCGGCCGGGACGCGTTCCGCACCGAAGAGCTGTGGCGGCTCGTCCATTTCAACGGCTACTGGCGGTCCGGCCCCGTGCTCAACAACGCGCTGAGCGCGGTCGACATGGCGCTCTGGGACCTCAAGGCCAAGGCCGCCGGCCTGCCGCTGTACCAGCTGCTCGGCGGCAAAGTCCGCGAAGCCTGCGCGATCTACCGGCACGCGGACGGCCCAACGCCGCAAGCCCTTGCCGACCACGTCCGCGAGCACCTCGACCACGGCGTGCGGCACGTCCGCCTGCGTCTGGGCGGCGGCGCGAACGAGACTTACGCCGACCCTGAGGCCGGTGGCCTCGCATACGGCGGCGTCAACGACGACCCGGTCCCGCCCCCCGACGGCGCGCTGCCCGGGGCGTATTACGACCCACGCAGCTACGTCGAATCGACCCTCGACGCGTTCGCCCACATCCGCGACGTCTTCGGCGACGCGGTCGAGCTCCTGCACGACGTGCACGGCCGGCTCACGCTCGCCGAGGCCACCCATTTCGCGAAGCGGCTTGAAGCGTTCCGCCCGTACTTCCTCGAAGACCCGCTGTCCCCGGAAGATTTCACCGCCTATCCGCAACTCCGCGCCCACACGTCCGTGCCGATCGCGGCGAGCGAGCTGTTCACCGGCCCCGAGCAGTGGCTCCCGCTCGTGCGCGACCGGCTCATCGATTTCGTCCGCATGCACGTCAGCGACCTGGGCGGCCTGACGCCCGCCCGCAAGGCCGCGACGGTGGCCGAGGCGTTCGGCGTCCGTACCGCCTGGCACGGGCCGGGCGACTGCTCCCCGGTGGGCCACGCCGTGAACCTGCACCTCAACCTCGCGTCGCCCAACTTCGGCGTCCAAGAGTTGCAGCCGTTTACCGACGACACACAACGCGTGTTCCCCGGGTGCCCCGAGCTGCGCGGCGGGTATCTCTATCCCAACGACCGCCCCGGCCACGGCGTCGACCTCAACGAAGAACTCGCGGCTGAGTATCCGTGCAAGGCGGAGGTGCCGCAGTGGTCGCAAGCGCGACGGCCGGACGGTTCGCTCCACGCTCCCTAACTCAACGAAAAAACGAGCCGCCCCAAAGGGGACGGCCCGTTTCGCTATCGGTTCCGTTTCTTTTTGTCGGCTTTCTTCTTGGCCTTGGCTTTTTTCTTCGCCTTGGCCTTGCGTTTCGCTTCCTCCGCGCGTCGGCGAGCAACGTATTGCGGGTCGAGCTTGTTGAAAGCCTCCTTGGCGTACTCCTCGTTCAGCCGGAACAGACGGGTCAGCCGGACATCGATCGTGTCGTGATGTCCGCTGGGCTTCTTAACCAGCACAAAGGGCGGGCCGACCTGCACGACCTCGCGCGGCAGGCCCGCTTCCTCGGGGATATAGGCCAGCAGTTCCGCGTGGCGGGGCCGCTCTAGGCCGCAGCCGATCTCATAGGGGTAGAGCTGCGTGTCGGCTTGAGCGACGGCCACATAGTCGCCGGGCCGGAGGTCTTCGACGGCGACGGTGCGGGCGGCACGGACCCTGGGGAAGTTCTCGCTTTCCGGGGGTCTTTCGGGAGCCGGAGGGTTGGTTTGGGGCATGATGGTCTTTCTCGTGATCGATTCAGCGGTGTTCAAAAGCGCGCGACAGCCGAGTCGGCGCGTGACGGACAGCAACGCAACAGAGCGCCGGGGACGCAACCGCGGACGGGTTCAGGCGCTAAGGCCCTTGGGGATGTCGGGGCCGGTCAGCACGCGGTCGTGTCGGTGATGTGGGCCGAGCGGTTCAGCCGGCCGATGTTCAACTTGCGGGTTTCGACAAACAACGCGGGCCTCTCTTCGAAGCGAAGCTGCTTCCTCAGGAAGGAGGATTTCGAAACAACACCGGGCAACAAGCGCCGGTCTTGGGGCGACAGAATACGAAGAACGCTCGGCAGGTCAAGGGGTTCGTGCGAAAGACGGACGGCATCGCCAAGCTCTCGCATTGGGCGGTTATGTGAAACGTACGGCCGACACCGCCTGGGGCTCTTAGTACTCCGGTTGGAACGATTCGCCGCCGCCTTCGCCGTGAATGAGCTCGCGTAGCGCGACGCCCGGGTCGTCCTGGCGCATGAGGTGTTCGCCGACCAGCACGCGGTACACGCCGTGTTGCAGCAGCGTGGCGATGTCGTCGTGGGTCTTGATGCCCGACTCGCTGACCAGGATGTCCTTGTCGGGCACCTCGCCGAGCAGACCGATCGTGTGTCGTAGGTCGGTGGTCATGGTCCGCAGGTCGCGGTTGTTGATGCCCAGGTGTTGGTAGCCGGGGTGGGGGAAGCCCAAGTGGGGTTTGACCTGAACCAGCGACTCGAGGTCGTGCACCTCGAGCAGCACCGTCATCTGTAGTTCCGTCGCGAGGATCAGCAGGTCGATCAGCTGCGGCTCGCCCAGGCACTCGGCGATAAGCAACACGGCGTCCGCCCCGGCGGCGCGGGCTTCGTACAGCTGGTACGCGTCGACGATGAAGTCCTTGCGGAGGACGGGCAGCGGCACGGCGTCCTTGATCTGCCGGATGAACCGCAGGTCGCCTTGGAAAAATTTTTCGTCGGTCAGGCAAGAAATCGCCGCGGCACCCGCCTCGTGGTACTGCCGAGCGAGGCGGACGGGATCGAAATCCTCGCGGATCAAACCCGCCGAGGGCGACGCCCGCTTGATCTCGGCGATGACCTTAAGCCGACGCCGAGGGTCGGTCACGGCTTTGAAAAAGTTCCGCGGCGCGTCGGTGTCGGCGGCGGCGGCCCGGACCTCCTCCAACGGGCGATCGGCCCGGGCGGCCGCGATTTCCCGTCGTTTGTGCGTGAGAATGTCGGCGAGCACGGGGACCATAGGCGGGCAGTGTAAGCCCGACGAGACGCTTAAGAGACGTCGCGGTTGGAAGCGGCCGGGCGACCGGTTATGCTTGACGGGTGAGACGATCCGCCTGCTCTCGGTCGATCTCCGGATTTTGCTAGTGAGGGTGTGACTTTGGCGCGGATCGGCTTGCTGTCGGATTCCCACGGGCGGGCGGCGACGACCCGGCGAGCGGTGGACCTGCTCCGCGGCGCGGGAGCAGAGGTATTGATCCACCTGGGCGACGTCGGCACGGTTGAAGTGATCGACGCCCTCTGCGTCGACGATTTAGAAGGGGACGATCAATTAGAGGCGCACGTAGTGTTCGGCAACACCGATTGGGACCGCGCGTCGCTGGCGGCCTACGCCGAAGATTTGGACATCGTGGTGGATGACCCGGTGGGCTGCCTGAAGCTCACGCAAGCCGCGACGAAGCCCGCGTTGGTGCCTGCCGGCGCTTCCCCGTCTCCCGTTGAACCGGCCCGGAACGTGCTCATGTTCTGCCACGGCCACGAAGAGCACCGCCTCGCCGAAGCCCTGGCCGCTCACCCGCGGTACCTCTGCCACGGCCATACCCACCGCCAGGCCGACAGCAAGACCGATGGCACCCGGGTCATCAACCCCGGAGCGCTGTTCAGAGCCGCGGCTTATACGGTTGCCCTGCTTGACACGGCGACCGATCGATTGACTTTTTACGAAGTCGATTCAGGCCGATAGACCCGGAAAAACGTCCAAAGTTTACGGCGCAATAGGGACATACCCCATGTTCAGGGCAGGGTTTTAGCTTATACTGCCCTTCACAACAAGAATAAAAACGTTCAGCCTGCCATTGTGGACGGATGACACGCCCAGGCCAAACCATGCACGCACCCGCTTCGCCACCCAAGCCCAACGATCACACCGGTGGTTACACGATCCGCACCTATGAACCCGGCCATCAGCCGGCCGTCTGCTCGCTCTTCGAGACCGGTCTGCTCGCGGGGCAGGTGGCCCCCAACGACACCGGGGCGGACATCGACAACCTGGTGGATGCGTACCTCGAGGATCCTCGGCATCATTTCTGGGTTGCCCTGGACGCCAAAGGCCGCGTGGTCGGCATGATCGGTGTCGCCTCCGACGATCACGACACCGCCGAGATCCGTCGCCTCCGCGTGCAGCCCGAACTCCAAGCCAGTTCGCTACCGGCCGTACTGCTCGAAACCGCACTGAACCACTGCCGCAAACACGGCTATTTGAAGGTCCGGCTCGACACCCGCTTCGAGCGCTGCGGTGCCCTCGAAACCTTTGAACGCATCGGCTTCCTCCACACCCGCGACCGCTCGGCCCCGGGCAAGGACATCTTGGAGTTCTACGCCGACCTCTACCGCCAACGCGACGGCGAAGCCTGCAACGGCAACAACCATCACGACGCGCCGAAGCCAGAAGCCCGCCCGCTCTCCCACAAGCTCAACGCGTCCTGACCGGAACCCAGAAGCCCCAACGGGTGCGTGGGCCAACCCTTCGTTTCCAACAAGGTAGCGGTGACGGCTCCGTGAGCGAGGGTTCATGCGTTCACTCGCCCAAGCCGTTGACGCCGACCTTAAACGCCGAAACCGCCATACCGCAAGTCGAGCAGCGACCGCGTCGCGACGAGTCCGATCGCCCCGAAGACCCGCCCAAACGGGCCCGCCCTTTGGCTCGGATACCCGCCGCGACGATCACAGCCCGGACACTTCACACACCGACCGGCGTACGGACTCGAGACGTCGATCTTCCTGTCGCAACACTCACCCTTGAATTTGACCTTGGCGGCCTGAGCCCTCGCGACATCCCTCCGTGCGTCACAGGTGCGAACCAATACCTGCACGCCCACGACGAGCCCGGCATCCACTCGTCATCGCCTCCGCCAGAAGCACCGGATCACACCGGCTCCGCCTCGACCAGCGGGCTGAACCGCGACCCCTTCAACGGCACCTTCCGGTTGACCCGCGGCCCGGCCGGAAGCATCGGCCCGACGACCGCGGCCCCCACGCCCACCGCCACGTTCGCCACCGCGTAGGCCCACCACGCTTCGATCCCGGCGTACACCATCACGCCCACCACCAGCAGCATCGTCAGCATCAGCGGGATCATCCCCCGCCACGCCAACTTCATGAGCTGATCGAACCGGAACCGCGGCAGCGTCCACCGCACCCACATCATCAAGAACAGCAGCAAAGCGACCTTGCCCGCGAACACCGTGAACTTGGCCAAGACGATCAGCACGCCTTCGACGAAACCGAAGAAGCCTTCTGCGGGCGCGACTTCCGGGAACGCCTGCACGAACGGCAGCGCCCAGCCTCCCAGGAAGAGCACGACGAAGAACGCCGAGCCGGTAATCATGTGCATGTACTCACCGAGGAAGAACAGCGCCCACTTCATCGAGCCGTACTCGGTGTGGAACCCGCCGACCAGTTCCTGCTCGGCCTCGGCTAAGTCGAACGGCGCCCGGTTGCATTCGGCCAGCACGCACGTGAAAAAGATCACCGCCAGCAGCGGGTGCATCGCGATGCCCCAAACCTCGCTCAAGCCGAACCAGCCGGCCGAGAGCTGCGCCTGCACCATCACCTCCGCGTCCGCGGACTTGTACATCAAGATCATGATCAGCACGCACACGCCCATCGGGATCTCGTAACTGAGCATCTGAGCCGTCGCCCGCAGCCCGCCGAGAAAGCTGAACTTATTGTTCGACGCGTAGCCCGCGAGCACGACGCCGTATACCGCGATCGAACTGACCGCCAACAGATAGATCACGCCGATGTGGATCGGCAGCACCGCGAAACGGACGACGCCGGCTTCTGCCACCACCAACCCACCGATCACCGGAAACCAATCCGGCACCACCAACCCCGGGAAGTCCCACAGCCCGCCCCACGGGATCACCGCCCAACCGATCAGCGCCGGAACGACCGCCAACGCCGGCGCGATCAGGAACAGCGTCTTGTCCACGAACGGCGGCGTGTAGTCCTCCTTGAGCAACAGCTTCAGCCCGTCCGCCAACGCCTGGCCCAAGCCGAACAACGCCTTGGGTCCGACCAGCAGCTTGCTGAGCAAACCGCCGAAGACGGGGATCTGCTCGATGATGTCCCCTTGCCCGAACGAAAAATCGGTCCGGTTCGGCCCGATCCGGTCTTGCGCCCACGACGCGACCTTGCGTTCCAGAAAGATCAGGTACGCCGTCGCTCCGAGCATGCTGTGAACCACCAGCAAGATCACGAGCGAGCTAATGAAAAATTGAGCGCTGAGCATGGGCGGTAGCGGAGAGCGGGAGGCGGATGGCCGAAGTACCGTTCGGCCGACGGCGGCAGTCTAACTCCCCGCCGCCGCGCGAATCGGACGGCTCGGCCCTTAAACTGCGAGGCCGCCGCCGAACCCGAGGTGCCTCTCATCCCCGACCGCCCATCCGACACCCGCCGCCCGCGTAAGCGCAAATCCGCCGACCAATCCCTCAAGGAGACCGCCGAGGCGGTCGTGATGGCGTTCATCCTCGCTTTCGTCTTCCGGGCCTACATCGTCGAAGCGTTCGTCATCCCGACCGGCTCGATGGCCCCCACCCTGCTCGGCCAACACGTCCGCGCCGACTGCCCGCAGTGTGGGTACCGCTTCAAGACCGACGGCGGCGACCGCTCGACCGCCGGCGTCGACCTGCGGTGCCCGATGTGTTTTTTCCCCATCGGCACCCTCGACGAAAACGGCGTTCCCCAAGGCACGTACGCCGGCGACCGCATCCTCATCCAGAAATACCTCTACCCATTCGCCGAGCCGCACCGGTTCGACGTCGCGGTGTTCAAGAACCCGCAAAACCCCTACGGCGGTTCGCAGAACTACATCAAACGCATCGTCGGCATCCCGAACGAAACGATCGGCTTCCTCGACGGCAACCTCTACCGCAAACCCGCCGGCACCGGGCGGTGGCAGGTCGCGAGCAAGGTCGACCCGGCGGTGAACCCGCGCTGGGAGGCGATCCAACGCGACGTGTTCCAGCCGATTTACCACAGCCGATTCGTCCCGAAGGATGGAGGAAACGGCGACGACCGCCGGGGACTGACGTGGTCTCAACCCTGGAAACCTCTGACCGGAGACTGGTCTTACGTCGGCCCGAACGCAGGCCCGGACCCGAGCAACCCCGACGCGGGCACGCCGGCCATCTCCGCTCTTCCCGGCCGAAATTTCACGCGAACCGTCGCGACCCACGGAGCATCCGCGATCGTGCGCGACCCCAATAGCGGGGACGGCGGAGATTTCTTCGTGCTCGGCAGCACCCCGGACCAAGCCGCGGGGCTTCGCTTCGACTTCCGTCCCACCGGCGGCTACCGAGCCGACTACAGCAGCGACTTCGCGCGTTACGCGTACAACCAACCCAACGGCTCGGGCCTCATCCTGAATTGGCTCGAAGATTTACGGTTGGCCGCCACGGTCCGAGCGATCGAAGAAAAACCCGGCGACCTCGCCGTTTCGCTGGGCAGCGTGTATCGATTCAAGGACCAAGCGGAAGCGATCACGGCGACCGTCTTCACGCGTGGCGATGCGCACGGCATCGAACTCGCCCGCGAAAACGGCGACGTGATCACCTCGGCCAGGCTCGATCGTCGCCCGTTTCCGCATCGCGAGCCGGTTGAGGTGGAATTCTGGATCGTCGATCACACGATGCTGATGTTCATCGACGGCCGAGAGGTCTTGCGTTACGCGGCCGACGTCTCCTTCGACGATTTGCTGCACCGCGCGCCGCCGCCCCGCCCCTCCGAGCAGCAGATCACGATCACCGCCGAGGGGGGCTTGGTGTCGCTTCACGACGTTGAACTCGACCGCGACCTGGTGTACGACGACGGCGGGTTGATCGACCCGCAACGCGGCACCTTCCCCCGCGACCACCGGGGCAACCTCGTTCCCCGCCGCGCCAACCCCGTGACCCTTGGGCCCGATCAGTTCTTCTGTGTCGGCGATAATTCCCCCGGCTCGGAAGACTCGCGCAAGTGGCCCAGCGTCCACCGCGACGTCGCCGACGCCCACTTCGGTGGCGACCGCGGCCCCCAAACGCACGGCCGGGTCCCCCGCAACCTGTTGATGGGCCGGGCGTTTTTCGTCTACTACCCCGCGCCGTCTCCGGTGACCGCCAACGGCCCCGCGATCGTCCCTAACTTCGGCGAGATGCGGTTCATCCACTAAGCGTCCCTGGCCCGCGGCGACGCCGGCCGCCCCGCGGGTGTCGCCGACTTCCGCGGCCGGTATGCTCCCCCGATGCCCACCGACGACCAACCCGAACTGCTCCGCCACGTCATCGCCGCCCTCGTCACCAACGAGCCCGGCGTCCTCGCCCAGGTGGCCGGCATGTTCGCCGCCCGCGGCTTCAACATCGACTCGCTCGTCGTGGGGCGTACCGAAAACCCCGATCTGTCCCGCATGACCATCGTCGTCGTCGGCGACGCCGCCACCCTCGAGCAGGTCCGCAAGCAACTGGCCAAGCTCGTACCCGTGGTCAAGGTCGTGACCTACAACGACGTGCCCTTCGTCGAGCGCGACCTTGTGTTGGTCTCCGTCTCGACCAAGACCGACGCCGGCGACGCCGACAAACGCGAGGAAATCGCCAGCCTCGCCTCGCTGTTCGGCGCGAAGGTCGTCGACGTCGCCCCCGACCGCTTGATGATCGAGCTCGCCGGCTCCGAGGACAAGCTCGAAAACTTCGTCGAACTGCTCTCGCCCTACGGCCTGCTCGAACTCGCCCGCACCGGCGTCATCGCCATGCCCCGCGGCATGTCCGCGCCGCTTCGCAAGCGCAACGTGCAGGACACCGCCTCCGCGGTCGACGCCGCCGACCTGCCGCCGGGGTGATCTGGGCTCACCGACCTCGTCGCCATCGCGGGCCTGCTACCCGAAGGACTCTTCGCCAGCTTCGTCGTCGGCGGGGTGGGCGGCGTGATCGTCTTCCTGCCGCAGATCATGCTGCTGTTCTTCGCGCTCGCCCTGCTCGACGAGTCGGGGTACCTGGCTCGCGCTACCCTGCTCATGGACCGGCTCATGCGCCGCGTCGGGCTGCCGGGCCGGGCGTTCATCCCGATGCTCTCCGCCCACGTCTGCGCGATCCCGGCGCTCATGAGCACGCGGGTCATCGAGGACCGCCGCGAACGCCTGGTCACCATGCTCATCCTGCCGCTGCTCACCTGCTCGGCCCGCGTACCGGTCGCGATGCTCGTGTCGCTGCTGCTGATCCGTACGCCCCTGCTCGCCGGCGCGGTCATGCTCGGCTGCTACCTGCTCGGCATCGTCGCCGCGTTGGTGATGGGCTTCGTGTTCCGCAAGACGCTGCTCAAAGGCGACGCCACGCCGCTGCTGATCGAACTGCCGGCGTACCGGCTGCCATCGCCGGCCGCCGCACTGCGCGTGATGGGCGAGCGCGGCTGGGTCTTCCTCAAGCAGGCCGGCGGAATCATCCTCGCGATTTCCATCGTCCTGCGGTTCGCCGCGACGTTCCCGCAGCTGCTCGAAGACCGTCTCGAAACCTTCGTGGGCCCGGAGCGACATTCGCAACTCCTTGCGCGGCAAGAAGCCGCCGCCGAGTACTCCATCGCCGGCCGCGTCGGGCGGGCCATGGAACCCGTTTTCACGCCGCTGGGCTTCACCTGGCAGATGAACGTCGGCGTGGTGAGTTCGTTCGCCGCCCGGGAGGTCTTTGTCGCGACCATGGCCGTGGTCTACGGCGTCGCCGACGCCGAAGAGGGCCAGCCGCTGTACGACCTGCTCGCCAAGCAGACCCGCGCCGACGGCTCCCCGGCCCTCGACCTGCCCACCTGCCTGAGCCTGCTCGTGTTCTTCGTCTTGGCCATACAGTGCCTGCCGACCCAGGCCGTGATGAAACGCGAAACCGGCGGGTGGCGGTGGCCGATCTTCCAACTCGCGTACACAACGGCGCTGGCGTACGGCGCGGCGTTGGCCGTGTACCAAGCCACGCACGCCTTCACGTGAGGCCGCCAAGAAAACCGGGAGTCACTCCGCCGCGGCGAGCAGCTCGCGGGCCTGCTTCTTCGTGGTGAGCGTCACCTCTCGCCCGGCCATCATCTCGGCGAGCTCGTCGATGCGGGATTTGCCGGTGACCGGTTCGACCGTCGTGGTCGTCGTGGCCTCGGCCGAGTTCCGCGTCTTTCCGGAGCCGGAACTGGCTTGGGAGCTTTTGGCGATGCGGAAGTGCCGGTGCCCGAAAGCCGCGATCTGCGGCAGGTGCGTGATGCACAGCACCTGATGCCCCTCGTCGCGGGCCAACGCGCGGAGCTTCTGCCCGATCACGCTGCCCAGCCGGCCGCCGATGTTGGCGTCGACTTCGTCGAACACCAGAACGCTGATGCCCGCGTCGGCTTGGCGCACGGACTTCAGGGCGAGCATGACGCGGGAGAGCTCGCCCCCCGAGGCGATATCTCGCAACGGCCGGGTGGCCTGCCCCGGGTTGGTGCGGGCGAGGAGTTCGACTTCTGCAGAAGTAGCGGAAGTGTCGGAAGACGAACCGTTGGGCGCCTGGATCACCGCTTCGAGGTGCGCCTCGGGCATGCCGAGCTCGGCGAGATGGCCTTGGACCTGGGGAAGGAGTTTTTTCGCGGCGGCCTTGCGCTTCTTGGTGAGCCGACCGCCGAGTTGATCGAGTTGCCGCTCCGCCTCGGCGATACGCTCATCGAGGCCCGCGGCGTCTTGTGTTTGTTCGCGAAGCCGTTCGATCTGGACGGCGAGGTGTCGGCGATACGCGAGGACCGGGGCGAGCGCGTCGGGCTCAGCCGCTTCGCGAAGGCGTCCCACCGAGGACGACTGGAGGCCTTCCGGGGGCGGGAGGTGGTTGGCGTATTTGCTGATCAGCCGGTTCAACGTGTTGAGCCGGCTATCGACCTCGGCGGCTTCTTCGGGGTCGTGGTCGAGGCGCTGCTCGTAGCGGGAGAGCTCGAAGGCGGCTTCCTGGAGCGTCAGCGTGGCGGTGCGGACCTGCTCGGCGGGGTCGGCGGCAGCAGGATCGAGGTGGGCCACCTCGAGGAGCGTGTGCGTGATCTGTTGGAGGCGTTCGACGACCGAGCCGTCGGCGTCGTAAAGCGCGGCGTGGCAAGCGGCCGCGTCCCGCTTGAGGCGTTGGACCGAGGCGAGCACGGTGGCGCGGGCTTGCAACTCCGGGAACTCGCCCTCGGTGGGCTCGGCGGCGTCGATCTCGTCGGCTTGGAACTCGAAGAGGTCGAGCTGCTGAGCACGGAGCGTGCGAGTGGTTTCGAGTTCTTGTTTCTGGTTTTGAAGTTGGCGGAGTTGTCGATGGGTGTCGGCGTGTTGGTCGCGCAAGAGGTGGAGGTCGCCGAAGGCGTCGAGCAGGTCACGCTGGTGGGCGGGCTTGAGAAGGAGCTGGTGGTCGTGCTGGCCGTGAATATCGACGAGCAACTCGGCGGCCTGGGCGAGCATGGCGGCGGTCACCGGGTGGCCGTTAACCGCACACGAAGATCGGCCCGTGGGGAAAAGCTTTCGCGTGAGCAGCAGCTCCCCGCCTTCCTCGATCGTGGCGTCAAAAAGCCGTTCGAGACGCGGGCGGACGTGTTCCGAGGGTTGGAAAACGCCGGAGATACGCGCTTGATCGGCACCGGGACGGATCTGGTCCGCCTTGGCTTTGCGGAGACCTAAGAGGATTTCGAAGGCCCCGATGACCAGCGACTTGCCCGCGCCGGTCTGGCCGGTGAAGACGTTGAGGCCCGAGCCGAGGTCGATGGTTGCGTCGGCGATGACGGCGAGGTTGGCAATATGGAGTTGGCGGAGCATCGGATAGCCAGAGCGGGTCGCGGGACGAACGCGTGGAGTTTAAGTGGGTTCGGTCGAGCAACGCTTTCGTACACTTGACGGATGAGCGACGGAGCGCAGGAAAACCTGTTCGGCGGTAACGCGGCGGACCATTCGGAGCCGGTGGAGGCGGTGCCTACGGACGCCAACACGGAGGCGGCTCCGGCGAACGACGTGCCGGACTTCTTGGCGGATTTGGGGGAAGACTTCGCGGAGGCGGGCGGCCCGGTGGCGTTCGACCCGGAATCGGCGGTGCCCGCGGTCGCGGGACACGTGAGCCCGGACGTAACCCCGGAGGCGGTCGAACCGGTCAACGTTTCTGTGAAAGACAACGGCGGCGCGGCCCTGGGTCGAAGGCCGTGGGCTTCGGACGACGGCGAAAGCTTGTTGGAGGGGCTGACGGAGCCGCAGCGGGAAGCGGTGCGGCACGTGGACGGGCCGATGCTGGTGTTGGCGGGACCGGGCTCGGGGAAGACGCGGGTGATCACGCGGCGGATCGCGCACCTGGTCCGGGCGTGCGGCGTGCCGCCGTGGAACGTGCTGGCGATCACGTTCACGAACAAAGCGGCCGGCGAGATGCGGGAACGCGTCGCCCAACTGCTGACCGAACGGCAGGCCCGGGCGGCGACGGTGTCGACGTTCCACGCGTTGTGTGCGCGGCTGATCCGCCAATACGCCGACCGCGTCGGGCTTCCGCCCGGATACTCGATCTACGACACCGCCGATCAAAAGAACGCGATCAAGGCCGCGCTGTCGGAGTTGGAGATCAACCCGAAGAATTTCCCGCCCGCTTCGATGCTGAGCGCGATCAGCAACGCGAAGAACGAACTGGTGGACGCCAAGGCGTTCGCGGCCTCGGCGAGCGACTTCTATTCGCGGACCGTGGCCAAGGTCTACACCAAGTACACGCAGGTGCTCGAGCGCAACGCGGCGGTGGACTTCGACGACCTGCTGCTCAAGACGGTGCAGCTGCTTCGCGGCCATCGCGACGTGCTCGAAGAGCTGCGGTACCGGTTCCAGTATGTGCTGATCGACGAATACCAGGACACGAACCACGCGCAGTTCATGATCGCCACGAGCCTCGGCGGGAAACACGAAGACGGGAGCGGCGGCAACCTGATGGTCACGGGCGACCCCGACCAATCGATCTACGGCTGGCGCGGCGCGAACATCAAAAACATCCTCGATTTCGAGGCGCAGTTCCCCGACGCGAAGATCGTCCGGCTGGAGCAGAACTACCGCTCGACCAAGACGATCCTGAAGGCCGCCGACGCCCTGATCGCGAACAACGCCAAACGGAAGCACAAGTCGCTGTTCACCGAGAACGCGGACGGCGAGCCCGTGCGGGTCGTGACGTGCTACGACGGGAACCACGAGGCGGCCTGGGTCGTCGACCGGCTGAAGGAGCACCGGGAGCGCGGCGTGCCCTGGTCGGGTATGGCGATTTTCTATCGCATCAACTCGCTGTCGCGGGTGATGGAGGACGCGTTGCGCAACGCGGGCGTGCCGTACCAGATCGCGCGGGGGACGGCCTTCTACGACCGCAAAGAAATCAAGGACGCGTTGGCGTACCTGCGGCTGGTCGCGAACCCGGCCGACGAGGTCACCTGCTTCCGCGTGATCAACACGCCGGCCCGGGGAATCAGCGCCACGACGGTCAAGGCCATCCAAGCGCACACGCTCACGCACGACGTGCCCGTGGATCGGCTGCTCGCCGACCCGGAGCGGCTCGACGTGAACAAGCGGGCGCAAGCGGCGGTGGGGAAGTTCGGGGGGACGCTGCGGAGATGGCGGGAGGCTTGTGGGTTCTCGGAAGATCGGACTGGTCGCTTAAGCGACCAGTCCGGGAACGAACACACGCATGAGGTTTCGTTGCGACAGTTCGCAGAGGACGTGCTGCGGGAGTCGGGGCTGGAAACGTTCTACCGCAACGACAAGTCGGACCCGGACCAGGAGCGCCTCGCGAACCTCGGAGAGCTCATCAGCTCCGTGCAACAGTTCGAAGACGAGTTCGAGTTGGAGCGCGAGGCGGACGACGCGGAAGGCTCAGCGACGCTGCGAGAAAAGTTGCTGGCGTTCCTCGAACGCGTTGCGCTGGTCAGCGATGTCGACGGCTTGGAAAGCGACCACGGCACGGTGACGCTGATGACGCTGCACGCCGCGAAGGGGTTGGAGTTCCCGGTCGTGGCGATGCTGGCGTTCGAAGACGGGCTGCTACCCCACGAGCGGGCGAACACCGATCCGAACGAACTGGAAGAAGAACGACGCTTGGCGTTCGTCGGGATCACCCGGGCCGAGCGGTACCTGATGCTGACGCACGCGCGGTACCGGACGGTGTTCGGGCAGACGATGCCGACGATCCCGAGCCGTTTCCTCAACGAGCTGCCGCCGGACTGCCTGGCGGTCGAAGACGTGGCGGACGAGGCGTTGGATTTGGACGACCCGGACACGACAATCGGCGCAGCGCAGCGCAGCCGGGCGGACAAGCAAGCGATGCAATTCCCGGTCGGTTCGGCGGTGCGTCACCCGCAGTTCGGGCTGGGGCGGGTGTTGCGGGTGGACGGGGCGGGAACGCAGAGCCGTGCGAAGATCGACTTCGTGACGGCGGGAACAAAGACGCTGGTTTTGGAATACACCAGGCTGACCCGAGTCAATATCGAGGGCTGACCAAACCAAAAACCTGTTTTAGGAACATGCGGTTCTATTGGATACTGCCGACGAGGTTCACCGGATGATGTTTACCAAGATCAAGCTCTGCGGGTTCCAAGACATCGAATCGATCTACGACGCGCTCGACCAAGGCGTCGAATCCGGCGGGATGGAGTGCGATCCGCAAGACACCTGGCGGCTCGGCTACTTCGGCTTGAACCTGATCGAACGCTCGCCGCGCCGCGTCTCCCCGGATGTCGCGATCGACATCGCGGGCCAGCTCCTCGAGTCCGACATGACGCAGCACTGCGATCCGGTGATGCTGTTCGCGGACCACCGCGCCGATCAGATCGTTTCGGCGATGCGGCCTCTGCTCGACGGATACCCCGACGAGACCTGGCTGATCCAGTTGCACGGAACCGAATCGCCTGAGTTCGTCGACTCGCTGCCGGAAAACCTCGGCGTCATCAAAGCCGTCCCGTTTGACCCGGCCGAGATCGATCGTTGGCGTGGCCACGACCGTCTGTACGGCCTTCTGATCGACGCACCGAAGCGTGCGGGCGAACTCGGCGGCGGGACCGGGCGGACGTTCGATTGGCGGGCGCTGTCGGACCTGGACCGAGACGCGTTGCCGGACCGGCTTTTCCTCGCCGGCGGGCTGACGCCCGAAAACGTCGGCGAGGCCATCCGCACCGTCCGACCCTACGCCGTCGACGTGGCCGGTGGCGTCGAGTTGTCGCCCGGCCGTAAAGACCCGGCGAAGATCACGGCGTTCTGTGAAGCGGTGCGTGCGGCCGACCAAGAAGCGACGCCGTAGCCGCGGGACGAGACGCCGGACCAGACGCGCAACGGAATCTCCATCGCCACCAACACGTCCGAAACCGCGTCGAAACGCCCGTTAGACTCCCCGCCATGAAACGCGTCCTAACGGGCCTGCAACCATCGGGGCAACTGCACCTGGGCAACTACGCCGGGGCCATACGGCAACTGCTCGATCTTCAGGGCGACCACGAAGTGTTCGTGTTCGTCGCGTCGTACCACGCGCTCACCACGTCAACCGATCCCGAAGAGCTCCGAGGCAACATCCGACAAGTCGTCGTGGACTACCTCGCGTTCGGGCTCGATCCCGACCGATGCCACATCTATTTGCAGCACGACGTGCCCGCGGTCTGTGAGCTTTCGTGGCTGCTTTCATGCGTGTGTCCGAAGTCGCAGATGGACAAGGCGACGACGTTCAAAGACAAGGTCGCCAAGGGGCTGAGCGCAAACCTCGGTCTGTACACGTACCCGGTGCTGCAGGCCGCGGACATCCTGGCCGTGGACCCCGACGCGGTGCCGGTGGGCGCGGACCAGAAGCAGAACGTGGAGATCGCCCGGGACCTTGCTCAGAAATTCAACCACGCCTACGGGAACGAAGAAGAGCCGGTCTTCAAGCTGCCGGCGCTCATGATGCGTGAGGGCGCGACGACCCTTCCGGGCGTGGACGGGCAGAAGATGAGCAAGAGTTACGGCAACGGGATCGACCCGTTCATGCCAGAGAAGCCGCTGCGCAAGCGGATCATGAAGATCGTGACGGATTCGACGCCTCCGGAAGAAGCGAAGGACGCGGAATCGTCGGTGCCGTACCAGATTTTCGCGGCGCTGGCGGGGCCGGACGATCCGCGAACCCTCGCTTTGAAAGAGCGGTACACCGCGACCGGGGAACACGGGATGGGCTACGGCGAAGCCAAGCAAGCGCTCTTCGACCTGGTGATGGACACGTTCGGCGAAGCACGGCGGCGGCGCGAAGCACTCACGCAAGACCAGGGCGCAATCGACGCCGTGCTACGAGACGGCGCCGCGGCGGCGAACGAGGTGCTGGCCGAAACCATGGCCCGGGCCCGCTCGGCCGTGGGGCTGTAACAACGAGCGGATGGGCTTTTTCAGTTTCCGCGGCTACCGCGGAATACTAAGGGCGGGCACGTCGTTTTGTAAGTGAACGCTTACAGTTCTCCACCACGCGATCAGAAAGGCCCCCGATGGATTCCCAAACGCACGACGTCCCGAACCCCGGGGAGGCCCAGGTCCACCCCAAGTTTTCCAGCTTCGCCGAGTATTACCCGTACTACCTCTCGGAGCATCGGTGTTCACGCTGCCGACTGATGCACGTAATCGGCAGCCTGCTGGTCCTCGGGTTTACGGCGGCGGCCGTTGCGTTTCAGTGGTGGCTGCTGCTCTTGGTGCCGGTGATCGGCTACGGCTTCGCCTGGCTCGGCCACGTGTGGTTCGAAAAGAACATCCCCGCCACGTTCCGCAATCCGTTTTACAGCCTGGCCGCCGACTTTGTGATGCTCTTCGACGTGCTGCGGGGCCGGATCGCCCTGACCGGTCCGCTGCCATCGGAGCTGCTCGGCAAGTTCGCTTGATGGCCTCGATGATGGGTGACCGAGGCCGGCGCGTAGGGGAGAACATTTTGTGTCGCGGGCGGGCTTGAGTTTCGGCCCGTCCGCGATTTTTTGATCGGTCCTTCACCGCTCATTCGTTGGGGCGAGACGCCTTCACGCCGTCGGGGTCGAGCTTGCCGTTGTTCTCGTCGGTCAGTTCGGGGATGCCCATGTCACGCCGGATGTCTTCCACGGGCCGATCCCACATCTGCTCCCATTTTTGCGCGAGCAGCGGCTTGGCATGCAAGCCCATCTGGTAGCCGGCGGAGATCGCGAGCAGAAGGTCGCCGAAGCGTTGCGGCGTGCGGAGCATGTAGCGGAGCACGGCCCCGGCACAAAGCACGGCGGCCATCGGGCGACGGACCTGCGCAAGCTCGACGGCCTTGATGCCGATCTCGCCGATGGGCGTGGGGTAAAAGCCGGTGACCACGTGCCAGATGTCGTGGGTCTCACGGATGCGGGCGAGGACGTACGTGGCGTCGTCCTTCACCTCGTTGACCTGGTAGTACTGCGGATCGAAGTCATACAGATCGAGGTGATGCGCGAACTCGCGGCCGAGCGTGCCTTCGGGCAGCTGCCGCATCATGTCCATGTCGTAGGCCGCGTTGCGGAGGTAACGCTCTTCGATGATTTCGGCGCAGCCGGGCTGCTGCCGGACGAAATCGGCGGCGAGGCAAGTCGAAGGCGTTTCGAGCAGGCCGTCTTCGATCTTGTAGATGTTCTGGATGTCGTGGGGATCGCGGAGCAAGCCGACGACGCCGCGGAGTTCTTCGATGAGGTGGACGTCCCAAAGACGCAGGGACGACAGCGGTGCGGGTAGTGGGGAACGGGCCATAGCAATTCTCCGGCAAAACAGGGCTACCAGAGATTACCCCGCGAAGCACGGCGGGGTTCGGTTTCGGAAAAGATTCCGCGGCGAAAGGTGAGGTTTTGCGACCCGGAGCGGACCCGGCTCAGGCGCTGCGGGCGTACGCGCTCAACGCGGCCTGCTGGGCGGTGGGTGCCGGCGTGGCGGGCGGATCGGCGGCGGGCCCGCCCCGCTGCTGCTCGGCGTTCTTTTTCATCAGCATCGCCCAGGTTTCACGCTCGTAGCCGAGCAGCCGGATCGCTTCGTCCAACGGCTCGATCTTGCGTTCCATATTGACGTCGACCAGCAGGCGGTAGATGTAGGTGTACAGCGCGTTGAGTTTGGTGACGATCTCCGGAGCCGCGTCGGATTTCATGCTCGTCGAGAGCTCGAGCACGATCTTCTGGCACTTGGAAATGTTTTCGTAGGACTGTTCGTAATCCGGCTTGGTCTGCCCGGATGCGGCCTCGAGTTTGCCGGCCGGGTCGCCGGGGTCCAATACCTTGCGGGCGAGCTTGGCGTACTTGAGGGCGCCGTCGAAAAGCATCAGCCGCAGCTCCTCCGGGCTGGCCGTGAGGATCTTGTTGCGGAGGTACGGGTTCTTGGGGCCGGTCGGAATCATGACTGAGAAACTATCGGTCGGGCGACGGCCCAAGGGTTGAGACCCGTTCATCGGGCCCGATAAGCAAACCGTGGCTTAGCCCGCCTGCCCGGCGAGCCCGGCGAGTTGATTGAGCGCGCCGCTCTGATCCTGGAGCTCGGCGAGCGCGGTTTCCAGGTTGGCGAATTGACGCTCGAGGTTCGCCCGCTGCCGCTCGATGCTGTCGTTGATCTGATCGATGCGGTTGTTGTTCTGGAGGATCTGCTGGTCGATCCGATCGACGGTCGTCTGCAATACGCCGAACTGGGCGTCGGTCAGACGCTCGAGGAGCTTGTCGATCTCGACCGCGATGCCCTGGGCGATGATCTGGTCCGGGTCGTCTTCGCCGGTTTCGGGATCGACGCCGAGTTGCTCGAAAGCGAACAGATCGCGGACCGCGTCGGGGTCGAGTTCGACCGCGGCACGCAGCCGCTCTTCGTCGACCTCGAGCCGGGCTCCCTCGCCCACCCGGATGCCGACTTCGGAGAGCGACTTGAACCGGCCGGACAACTCGCTGTTGGGGTTGATGACGGCGGCGTAGATGCTGCTCTGCACCTGCTGCAGCGTCGGGTCGCCCAAAAGCAGGCCGCGGGTTTCGGTTTCGACGTCAAAGCTGTCGAGCTCATCGATCCGATCGACGATGCCGTTGAAGCCTTCAGCGAAGGCGTTCACCTGCTCGATCAGGGCATCCGGGTTATCCGAAACGCTGATGGTCACGGGGTCGTCGGAGGTGCTGTTGAGGGTGATCGTCGCGCCGGGGATCACGTTCGTGAGGGTGTTGGTCCCGGAGGTCACCGCCAGCGCGGTTTCGGGGTTGCCGGAGCCGACGAAGACCAGCGCGTCCCGCGCGGTGGCGACTTCGGTGGAACCGAAATCCAAGCCGTTGTCGGAGAAGCTGAACGCGTTGCCCGCGCCCCCGCGGTCGCCGGACAGAGAAAGCCGGAAGGGCCGGCCGACCGAGCCGTCGGAGATCACCGACGCGCGGACGGCCAGGTCGGCGTCGTTGATGCGATCGGTGACGTCGTCGAGCGAGTCGGTCGCGCGGATGCGGACGTACCGCTTGAACGAGCCGTCCACGGGCAAACCGGGGCTGTGCGTGCCGGCGATACCCAGGTCGGCGGCGGTGGACGAGCCGTCGTCTTCGATCTCAATGTCTACGGTGCCGCCGCCGAGGTCTTCGAGGACCAGACCGTCGCCCGAATCGTTGACCCGAGCGTTGATGGCCAACCCGCGAGAGTTGATCTCGCTGATCACGTCGCCCAGGGTGTTCTCGTTGCCGTTGGTCAGGTCGACGGTGGCGACACGGCCGTTCGAATCGCGGATCGTGAACACGCCGCGGGCGATGCCGAGCTTGTCGAGCGATGCGCCCTCGTTGACGTAGGCGAACTCCAGGTCACGGCCGTTGGCGACGCCTTGACGGAATTCGCCGGCGATGCCGAGTTGCTCCGCCAGCGCACCATCGCCGACCGACGCAATCGTCAGATCACCGGTACCGGCGGTTTCGTCGATGAGCTTGATCCCGTTGCCCGCGTCGTTGAGTGACGCACGGACGCCGGCGCCGCTGTCGTTGATCAGCGCAATCAGGTCGCCGGCGGTTTCGGCGGTCCCGAGGTCGATGTTGGTCGCCGTGCCGTCGGCGGTGGTGACGCTGATGACCGAGCCGTCGTCGGCGGTGCCCGTGGGGTCGAGGCGCAGCCCCGCCTTGACGTCGGTTTCGGCGTTGACGGCGATGCCCAGCGCTTCGGCGACGCCCGATCCGTTCGCCGAACGAATCACCAACGGCTCGTCGCCGGTGGCCGTGTTGTTGAACGCGAACAGGCGGTCGTCACGCAGCTCAAGGGTGACCTGGCCACCGGTGGCGGCGTCGAAAGCGTCGATGAGTTCTTCGACGGTGGTCGCGCCGTCGAGATCGACGGAAAAGGCATTGGTGCCGTCGGCGTCGTTGCGGGCGGTGACGGTGAGGTCCGCGGTTCCGGCGCCATTGAAGGCCAGCCCGGCTCCCTGGAACAGATCGGCCAGGTCGGTGTCGAGCGCGACGGGTTGATAGGTCGCGCCCCCCAGCGCCGCGAGGCCGTTGCCGCCGTTGGTGAACTTGAGCAGCTTGGAGTCGAGGTCGCCGATCAATCGCGAACCCGTCAACGCGTTGCCCGCGGCGGTCGCAGACGTGGCGTCGAGGCCGAGGTCTTCGGCGGCGTTGGAGCCGGCCGTGGAGGCGACCGTGGTCGTCCCGCCGCCGCCGGTGTTGTCGATCAATTCGAGGCCACGCCCGTCGGCGCGGTAGCTCAGCGTCAACGCGCCTTCGGAGATGTCGTCGATTTCGTCGGCGACGTCGCCGAGCGTCACGGCATTGGCGAGGTTGATGTTGAAGACTTGCCCGTCGGCGGCGATGATCTGCAGGTCGTTCGCGCCGGACGTTCGAATCCCCAGGCCGTCGTTGAGGTTGGCGAGCACGGTGTCGTCGCCGATCGTGAACAACGGCTGCCCGGCGATTTCACCGGTGTCGGTGTCGCCGGCGATGCCGAGTTGCGTGGCGGTTTGTGTATTGCCCAGGTCGGAGATGATGAGCGAGCGGTCGCCGCCGCCGGTGGTTTGGCCGGTGATGTCGCGGACGACCAAGCCGCCGCCTTCGATCTCGGCGCGGACGCCGATGGCGGCGTCATTGATCTCCGTCACCACGTCCTGGAGGGTGATGGCGTCGGTGAGATCGACCGTGGCGGAGTTGCGATCCAGATCGGTGATCTTGATCCGGCCGCGCTGCACGCCCGCCCCGCCGTTGAGTTCTTCGAGGCGGGTCTCGCGGTCGAGGCGGGACTCGCCGCGATTGAAGGTAAGTAGGCCGCCGTCGGGGGCGACCGGGGTGGTCTCCCGGTCGCGGAAGCCGGAGGTGACGGTCTGCTGGGCCGAGACCAGTCGGCGGACCGAGAAACGGAAGTCACCGGGCGTGGCACCCGCGCCGCTCGAGACGGTGGCGACGGCTTCGTTGGAGGTGGTGGACGTGGTGGCGGTGAACGTGGACGGCGTGGTCAGTCGCCCGGCGGTGAGCTTGAGCGATAGCAGCTGGGCCGACAAACCCCCGAAGGCCTGCTGCTGCTCCTGCAGCGTTTGGTTCTGCTGCTCGACGCGGATACGCGGACGGCTCTCCAGCTCGATGAGCTGGTTGATGATGTCGGCGGAGTTGATGCCGCTGATCAGGCCGATGTCGGAGCGGATCTGTCCCATCGTGCTTCCCTGTTCCGACTTTGCGCCGTCGCCGGCGCGGTCTGCGAGCGCACCGCGACCTTGCGGTGAACTCAATCACTTCCCCAACATCGACCGACCGGTTCGTGCCGCTTGAAGGCGGGCCTAAATGATCCGCGCTCACAAACAGGGAAAACCCGAAAATTGGACTTTTGGGTGCCAACAGTATGGCACCGAAGGTTTTTCTATGCGAACAACGTCCGAAGATGTTGGCCATTGGTCAGTAGACGGACGCTTCCTCGGGGGATGCACCAGACCGATGTTTGGATTTTGATTGCATCGTTAAACGGCCGACAGATGGATCCGGCATCAAGACGCCCACCCAAACATCCATAACGTGCCCCCGCCGTGCCAGAAACCCACCCTGGCGGCACGGCGGGGGCTGGGCAAAGGGTGCCTCGGGGCATGACAAAACCGAAAGGTCGGATGCGCGTCCGATCAACCCGGGCCGCACGCGAGCAGCGTTTCCTCGAAGGCGGCGGGGCGTTCGCGGGAATCGGCGGCTTCGGGGGGATCAGAGACCACGCCGGGGGCGTCTTGTCCGTAGTGCGTGGCGATCACGGCGTGCCACTCTCGGACGCTGGCGGCTTTGATGAAGCCCGCTTTCACCGCCTCGAAATCCGGGTGATGTCGAGCGAAGCGGATGCCGAACTTCCGCATCGTGCGCGACGCGAGCGACTCGCCTTGCCTCGCCACGCTCAGCGAAAAGTGCTCCATCAACACGTCGCGCTGCTGGAAGACGCTCGGCGGTCGCAGCGCGTCGGGGTCGCCGGCCAGGATCGCCCGGGCCTGCCGGAACACCCAGGGGTTGCCGATGCAGCCGCGGGCGACGCTCACCCAGTCCACGCCGGTTTCCCGGAGCATGGCGAAGATGTCGGCCGCGTTCCACACGTCGCCCGAGCCGCCGATGGTGAACCCGCGGGCCTTGGCGTCGTCGCCGTAGGTTTCGACGATTCCCCGCAGGGCCGCCCTCCTCCCCGGGCCGACGTACTTCTGTTGCACCGTCCGGCTGTGCACCGTCGCCCCCGCGAATCCCAGTTCCATCGCCGCCTCGAACACCCGCTCGAACGCCGCCACCATCTCCGGCGTGTCGTCGTAGCTCCGCCGCAATTTCACGGTGAGCGGCACATCCGCCCCCACCGCGTCGGCCGTCGCTTTGAGGATCGCGATCGCCTCGTCCGGCACGCTGAGCAGGTGCCCGCCGCGGGCCTTCTTCTTGATCTTCTTGACCGGGCAGGCCAGATTCACGTCCACCACGTCGTACCCGAGGCCCACCAGCACCTTCGCCCCCGCCGCCAGGTCACGGGGGTTGGAGCCCATGAGTTGGCCACAGATCGGGTGGTCTTCGCCGCTGAGTTCGGCTTCCTTCAGGCCCTTGCCGCCATTGATGAGGAACACGTCGAGCATCGCCTCGGTGATGCAGTACGGGCAGCCGTGCTTCCGCGCGACCAACCGCATCGGCTCGTCCGAATACCCCGCCAAGCCCGCCTGGTAGAAGGGCGCGTCGACCGCGACGCCGCCCACGCGGACACCCGGGAAGCCGGAGATTTCGCCGGGTTTGCCGTCTGTTCGCATCGCGGCCATGATACGAGCATGCGAAGGATCGCCACGGTTTGCGTTGGTTTACTGGGTTGCACGCTGCTTCAGGCTTGCGGCGCGACCCTGCCCGTGGGCTCGGCCGAACAGCGGGAGCGGCTCGCCGCGTTGCGCTACCCCGCCGACGCCCGGCAAGGAGAGCCGCTGCAGCTCGAAGCCATCCGCGACGGCAAGCACCTACGTTTCATCAACCGCGAGCCGCGCGAGTTCCGCCGCGTCACGCTCTGGCTCAATCAGCAGTACGCCGGCGTCGCCGAACGCATCGCCCCGGGTAGCTACGAGAACGTCGGCTCCAACTCGGTGCCGCTCGGTGCGTTCATCAACCGATACGGCGAACCCTTCCCCACCGGCAACTTCCTCGCCCCCGACGACACCCAGGCGTTGGTCAGCGTCGAGATGGTGTTCGATGACGACGACGGCTCGACCCGACGCCCGCTGACCGTCTGGCCCGACCGACGCTGGTTCGAAGAATGACGGTTCGACGTTCCGGCCCCCGCCGCCTACCCTCGCGCTGGCTTATCCCCCTCGTTTTGCACGGAAACCCACGATGACCACCACGCCCGCCCCCGCCGACCTTTGGAAGCGCTACAAGAAATACCTCGTGAAGACCTCTTCCGTCGGCCTCACGCTCGACGTCTCCCGCATGGACTTCGACGACGCCTGGCTCCGGTCGATGGAGCCCGCCGTTCAGTCCTCTTTCGAGGACATGCGTCAACTCGAAGCCGGCGCCATTGCGAACCCCGAAGAGCAGCGCATGGTCGGCCACTATTGGCTCCGCGACGCCGCGCTCGCGCCCGACGCCGAACTCCAAAAAGCGATCGCCCACGACATCGAGGACGCCAAGGCCTTCGCCACCGCCGTCCACAAAAAACAGATCACCCCGCCCAACGCCGGCCGCTACACCGACCTGCTGAGCATCGGCATCGGCGGCTCGGCCCTGGGCCCGCAGCTGGTCGCCGACGCGTTGGGGCTCAAGCGCGACAAGCTCAAGGTCCACTTCGTCGATAACACCGACACCGACGGCATCCGCCGCACGCTCGAAACGATCGGCACCCGCCTCAAGTCCACGCTCGTCTTGGTGATCTCCAAGTCCGGCGGCACGCCCGAGCCCCGCAACGGCATGCTCGAGGCTCAGGCCGCCTTCGCCGCCAAGAACCTGGACTTCGCCAAGCAGGCCGTCGCCATCACCGGCGAAGGCTCAAAGCTCGACCAGGTCGCCGTGAGCGAAGGGTGGCTCAAGCGCTTCCCGATGTACGACTGGGTCGGCGGCCGCACCTCCGTCATGGCCACCGTCGGCCTCGTGCCCGCGGCGCTCCAGGGCATCGACATCGACAAGCTGCTCGCCGGCGCCGCCAAGATGGACGCCGCGACCCGCAACCCCACCACCAAGAAGAACCCCGCCGCGATGCTCGCGCTGATGTGGTACGCCGCGACCAACGGCAAGGGCGACAAGGACATGGTCGTCCTGCCCTACAAGGACCGGCTGCTGCTGCTCTCGCGCTACCTGCAGCAGCTGGTGATGGAAAGCCTCGGCAAGGCCGAGAGCCTCGATGGTCAAACGGTCGAACAGGGCATCGCCGTCTACGGCAACAAGGGCAGCACCGACCAGCACGCCTACGTCCAGCAGCTCCGCGACGGCGTGAACAACTTCTTCGCCACCTTCGTCGTCGGGCTCCAGGACACGCCGCGCCCCGGCCGCGACCCGGTCGTCGAGGTCGAGGACGGCGTCACCGCCGGCGACTACCTCAACGGCTTCTGGCAGGGCACCCGCAGCGCGCTCTACGAAAACGGCCGCGGCTCGGTCACCATCACCGTCAACAAGGTCGACACCCAGACCCTCGGCGCGTTGGTCGCGCTTTACGAGCGGGCCGTGGGCTTTTACGCCAGCCTCGTGAACATCAACGCCTACCACCAGCCGGGCGTCGAGGCGGGCAAGAAGGCGGCCGCTTCCGTGCTCGAGGTCCAGCACGCCGCCGTCGCCAAGCTGACCGGCACCCCGCAGACCGCCGACGACCTCGCCGCCGCGATCGGTAACCCCGACGCGACCGAAACCGTGCACCATATCATGGAACACCTCGCCGCCAACAAACGGGTCAAAAAATCCGGCAGCAAGTACGCGGCGTTGTGACGCGACGCCCAAATCGGTTGGATCAAAATTTGACCAGCCGCACCGTCCGCACATCGGCGTCGCCCCCAGCCGTGCGGGGCGTGAGCCAATGCTTGCTTTCGTCGCCCGCGTTGTCGAAGCGTGGCAGATACAAGCCCGCGTCGCCCGCCACCTCGCCGATCAGCAGTTCGAACGCATCCATCGCCTCGCCGTAGGCGTCTAGTTCATCGCCGTTGATCCGGCCCAAGAGCTCTCGCGCGTGTTCCAGTCGATCGGCTTTGATAATGCCGTTGAAATCGCCCCGGACTCGGCCGATCTCGCTGCTCATCATCATCCCCGCCTCTTCGCCGTTGAGAAAGAGCGTCAGGCTATCGGCCCCGGAAAAATCGTCGTCGTACGCGTAGACCCAGACCTCGGCCTGATTCGACAGCTCCTTGAGCTTGTCAATGTGCGGGCCGCAAAACAGCCAGATCGAGTGATAGTGGTCCTTGAATTGGAGCAACAGCGCGTGGTCGCCGTGCAGATAATTCGAGCCCCAATCGAACTGTTCCGCGCCGGCCTCGAACGCATCGCCGATGGTTCGGTGCGCGTTTTGCGACTGGCCGCCGTGCTCTTCCACGAGCAGCTCCGCCAGCCCGTCGGCGTCCCATTCGATAAACGCGACCGTGAAGGTCTCGCCCATGTCTTGCGGCCAATCGATCCCGTACCGCTGGCTGATCGGCGTCGAAGAGATCGGCGGAGCCGGCGGCTCGACCCACCCGTCACCGTCCGCCGTGTCATCCGAGTCCGCCTCACGACCCGCCGTGGAAGACCCGCCGTCGCAACCCCCGAGGCACACGATCGCAAAACACAAAGCCGCCAACCCCACCCGGGTAAACCTTTCCGTCACGATCGAGTCATCCATCGAAGTAGCTCCCGTGTCCTAGTTTCGTCGTCAAGGCCAGGCGACTTCGCCTTGCCCCGGTTCGGCCGTGGTTCGAAGGCGCATGGCCCAAAGATCGGTATCCGCTTCTTGAGTCCAGAAGCCTAGTGCAACCCCGGCTTCCAGGCCAAGGCTTTTGGCCCAAGCGTTCAACCACCCTTCCTTCGCCACGCCGCCCGCCGGGACAGGCGCTAACAGGATTCCGGCCAAACAACGCGCCTCGTCGATCGTCCGTCGAGCCAAAGCCCCACCCAAGCCGCGGCGACGGTGGGACGAACGAACGACGATCGGCCGCAGCGCCACCAACCCACGCCGTCCGGACTCCTCGACCAGATGCGCGTCGGTGACCATCGCGTGGCCAACCACCTCGCCACCGATTTCGGCAACCCACGAACACACCGCTTCGTGGGTGTTCAGCAAGCTTGCGACACGTTTGGTTTCGGCGTCGTCTGCACCAAACACGTCCGCATAGACGCCCAAAATGGCGCGGCGATCGCCTTCGGTGGCTTCGCGAATCAGCGCCGGCGCCCCCCGGGCATCCGTCGCCCCGCCGCCGGGCAACAGGTCCGGCCGGCGCGCTTCGGTCAGCTCCCGCGACCGCTCGGCCCGCCACGCCGCGACCTTACCGTGGTCTCCGCTGCGCAAGACTCCGGGGACTTCCCGCCCTTCCCACACCGGCGGGTGCGTGTAGTGCGGGTGATCGAGCAGCCGATCGACGCCCGGGCTGAACGAGTCGTGGCGGTGCGAATCCGCGTCGCCCAAGGCCCCCGGAAGCAGGCGGACCACCGCGTCGATGAGTGTCATCGCCGGCAGCTCGCCGCCGGAGAGCACGACGTCGCCGACGCTGATCTCGTCGAGGCCGCCGTCTTCATGGAGCGCGTCCAACACCCGCTGGTCGAAGCCTTCGTAATGCCCGCAGACGATCAGCAAGCGCGGCTGGGTCGCCAGTTCCTCCGCGACGCGCTGGGTCAACGGCCGGCCCGTGGGCGTCACGAAAACCCGGTGCGGCTTCACGTCGGGCCCGATCGCCTCGACGTGCTTCACCGCGTCCCACAACGGCTGGCACTGCAGCACCATCCCTGCCCCGCCGCCGTACGGCGGCTTGTCCACCTTGCCGTGCTTGGCGTCCGCCGAAAAGTCGCGGAGCTGGTGCAGGTGATACGACGCCACCGGCGGTCGCACGCGGGCCGGGTCGTCCGGGGCCGCGGGGTCGGGCACGCTCCGCGCGGCGCGGTCCAGGATCGACCCGCCGAGCACGCCAGCGAACATCTGGGGAAACAGCGTGATGACGTCGAAGCGCGTCGGCATCTTGCTTCACAATAAAGCCCGGAGATAGCCATCTCCGGGCTTTGAGGAGTGATTTAGGTTTTCGTGATTAAGCCGAAGCCGGCGTCTGCTTGCCGGTCTTTTTGTCGACGATGCCGGCCTTGATCAGCAGGTCCTTCACGGTGTCCGAAGGCTGGGCGCCGGTGCTGAGCCAGTGCCGCACGCGTTCTTCGTTGACGTTGAACTGCCGGTCGGCGTCGGCGTTGCAGGGGTCGTACTGCCCGAGTTCCTCGATCGCCTGGCCGTCGCGCGGGCTGCGCTTGTCCATGGCGCAGAGGCGGTAGACGGGGGCGTGGGTGCGGCCGAAACGCTTGAAACGAAGACGAACCATGATGGATTGCTCCGGGGAGCCGCGGCGTCAGCCGAGGCCGTGACGGGGGAGGGATGCGGGGGCACGTGCCGCCGCGGGGGCGAAAGCATAGGCGATCGTGAAAACCGCGTAAAGCGGCCAAACCTAGGGGCAATCCCATTGTTTCGGGTCGGCCGTCGTGAGAAGATTTCGCGGTCGGCCGATGTCGGCCGGCAGGCTTCACCCCGACAGCTTTGTGGAGGAACCCGATGAATCGCAAGACCCGCTTCGCGTTGACCGCCCCGTCGTTGGTGTTCGCGGCCACCGTGACCGCCCAGCCGGCCACGGTGGACTTCGAGTCCGTCGCCGTGGGCACCCAGTTCGGCAGCGGCTTCGGCCAGGCGCCCGGTGACCTGATTTTCACCGAGGACGGCGTGCCCGTCAGCATCGACAACTTCACGCTCGGCGCCTTCGTAGGCTTTAACAACGTCACCATCGGGGGCTTCACCGACCCGACGTTCCCCACCACGCCCGCGACGATCAACAACGTGCGGTTGGTGTTCGATCTGTCCGGCCTGGATCCGATCACCGAGGCGTCGTTCGAGTTCGCGGACTTCGGCGGCGACGAGAACCTCGTGGTCAACGGCGTGCTGGCGGAGGTCGCCGATTTCGGGGCGCTGCCCGCGGTGCTCGGCGGCGTCAACGTCGGCGTTACCAGCTTCACCAGTTCGACCGGCCTCGTCACGCTCACGGGCAACATCACCTCCCTAGAGATCGGCGGCCAGGAACTCGGCATCGACAACGTGACGTTCGTCCCCGAGCCGGCGATGGCGGGCCTAGCGATCGCGGGCGTGAGCCTGATGCTCCGCCGGAAGCGTTGAACCGAACCGCAAACACACAAGCCTGGAAACCGCGCTGCGGCCGCTCACCGGCCGCGGCGTTTTTTTGGATTTAAGCCGTGTCCACCCGGCGTTCGCGCCAGCGTCGACGCTCAAACCGCCGCCGGCTGCGCCAGCGAGGCGGCGATCTGGGGGTGCGGCGACACCCAGTGCCCCGGCTCGCCCGGCACCGCGACCATCGCCGGCCGGTCCAGCAACGACGCTCGGCTCACGAACGACACGTCCTCCGCGTCGTCGGCCTCCGCTTCGAGTTCGGCGCGCTCGTCGGCCGACATCTCCGTCGAAGCGTCGGCCTGATCGAAATAATGGATCGGGGAGGGGACGTCCCCCAGCAACATGATCCGCCGGCGTTCGGCCGCCGCCGAAGGGTCGGGCATCGGCGCCGCCGAGAGCAGCGCCCGCGTGTACGGGTGCAGCGGGTTGGCGTACAGGGTCTCACGGTCAGCCAATTCCACGATCCGGCCGAGGTACATCACCGCGATGCGGTCGCAGAAGTGCTCCACCACCGCGAGGTTGTGCGCGATGAACAGGTAGCTCAACCCGAGTTCGTCCTGCAGGTCGTTGAGCAGGTTCAGCACCTGGCCCTGGATCGATACGTCCAACGCCGACACCGGCTCGTCGCACACCAGGAACTTGGGGTTCAGCGCGAGCGCCCGCGCGATGCCGATGCGTTGACGCTGCCCGCCGGAGAACTCGTGCGGGTATCGGCGGGCGTGCTCGGGCAGCAGGCCGACCTTCGTCAGCAGCGACGCGACGCGGTCCCGCAGCTCCGCCCCGCCGTCGCGGCGGGCGACCAGACCGTGCACCTGGAGCGGCTCGCCGATGATCGCGCCCACGGTCATCCGCGGGTTCAGCGAGCCCACCGGGTCCTGGAAGATGATCTGCATCTCCCGCCGCAGGGCCCGCATCCGCGACGCGCTGGCCGCCAAAACGTCTTCGCTATCGAAGTAGACCGAGCCGTCCGTCGTCGGCACCAGCCGCAGGATCGACCGCCCCACCGTCGATTTGCCGCACCCCGATTCGCCGACCAGCCCCAGCGTCTCGCCCGGCCCGATGTCGAAATCCACGCCGTCCACCGCTTTGACCAGGCCCACCGTCTTCTTGAGCAACCCACGCTTGACCGGAAAATGCGTGGTCAAGTTGCGGACGGAAAGCAGTACGTCGGACATCCTCGCATCATACGAGCCACGGTCGCCTTACGAGCCGCGACCGTCAGGGAACGGGCCTCGCCCCCCCTTCCCCGCCCGGCCCGCCCCCTGCCGGTCGCGGGTCGTATGATCAGACTCGACACCCGACCCCGCTTGCGATACATTCTCCGGCTCGCCGCACCGGATCGCCCGCCGCGG
>JBCDDH010000016.1:0-54147 GCA_039180415.1 Planctomycetota bacterium
AGTTTGCGAACCGGTTTCAACATTCCGTTACGACGCAGCTTGCAACGTCCGGCCCGCCTTCCGCCGCCGCTCCCACCAGAACAGCCCGCCGACCGCGCCGCCCACCGCAAACAGGGTCAAGCCCCCGCCCAGCATCATCGCGTTTTTGGCCACCAGGACGTACTTGCCGGCCGCGGGATCGAACGCGAAGCAGAACTGCAACGCCATCATGATGATCGACCCGGTATTCCCCTCCTTCGCGTCGCTGACCGCCAAATCGAACTGCCGGCCGGGGTAATCGACGCCGAGCAGATAGCTGCTGACGGTGCCCTCGGGCGAGAGGAAGACGATCCCGGCGGCGTGGCCGAACTCGTCTTGCTTGGGCAGGTATTTGTAGCCGTAGCCCACGGCATCGGCGATGGCGCGGACGGCGGGCTCGGGGCCGGTGAGGAAACGCCAATCCTGTTCGGGGTTCTCCAGATCGGCGAATTCCGGCCCCTTGAGCACGCGGGCCTGCTCGGAACGCGCGACGGCGGGGGTTTCTTGGTGGTCGAAGCTCAGCGAGACGATCCGATAATCCTCGCCCAGCGTGAACGCCGACTCATCAACGGCCCGCGTGATGCCCTTTTTCACGGTCGGGCATAGCAGCGGGCACTCGTAGTAGCCCAGGTCGAGCACGATCGGCACGCCGGCGTCGAGCAGCTGGTTCAGCGTGACACGCTGCCCGCGTTCGTCGACCAGCCCGCCGGAAATGGGCACGGTGGCCCCGAGGATCTGGTTGATCGTGACGCCGCGCATCTCAGGCGGCGGGGCGGTGGGGTCGAAATCGCCGTCGGTCATGCCCGGGCGCATCCGACTCTGCGCCGACACCAACGGGGCGAGCAGGACGACACCGAGCAGCAACGGCAGGCAGGCGGACAAACGTGGCATGAGGCTTCTAGCGTAGGTCGGTCTCTCGTGTTCGGCACAGTGGGCCGGGGTGTCGGATTTTCGCCACATCCGACAAGATCGGGCGGCGGGGTAAATCGGGGGCTTTGCTCAAAATCCCTTGTTTTCTAGAGATTTAGAGAAATTTGCGCCCGCCGGCTTGCCCGCCGTCTCGGCTGTGACATGCTTCGCTCGTCGCCCGGAACGCTCCACCTTGAGGGGGGTGGAACCCTGGGGGAAAGAGACGCCTTCCACGGCTCCCGGAGGGGAGGGCCGTGGGGGCAACCCGACTCGCCCGACCGGCGGCTCGGTGTTTTGGTCTTGCTTCACGTTCTTTTCGCCCCTGATCGAGTGCGGGCCGCCGTACCCCCTGCGGTGGCCCGTGCTTTTTTCTGCACGCGGCATGAAACACGTGCCGGTCGGCCCCGCTGCCTCAAAACCGAAACCGGCTCAGGGTGGCGAGCATCGTCAGCCACACGGCCGCCGTCGGCTCGGGGATGACCCGGCGGCGATTCAGCACGTAAGCGCGGGTTTCGTAGGGGCCCAGTTCAACCGTCAACGCGTCGTCGTTCAACGCAACCCCGACTGCGGCGTCGATCGACCGGGCGGCGTCGAACGACCCCGCGAAGGCCTCGCCGAGGGTGAGCGTGGCGGTTTGCGCTTCGCCTTCGTCGTTGACGACCAGCAGGTAGGCCGTTTCGGTTTCGGGGTCTTCGTACAAGTCCGCGTGGACGTCGCCCGGGTCGCTGCTGGCCACGCCATCGGTGATCGCTCCGGCCCCGAGCGCGTCGCCGAAGTGGTCGTTAAACTCGGCGATCACGGGGCGGAACACGTTACGCCGCCAGGCCGAGCCGTTAAACGGGTAAGGCTCGCCGAGACGGGAATCCGACCGGACGGTGCGGTACAGCGCCCAGAACATCAGGCCGTCCGCGTCGTGGGCGACGATGGGATAGAAGACCATGAACCGCAGCTCGGCTTCGGTCGGCAGACGCAGCGGGCGTCCGTCGGCTTCTTGGCCGTACGCTTGGATCACCATGCTCCACGGCTTGCCGGCCGCGCGGGCGTTGGCGGCGGACGTGCTCACGAAGTCTTTCCAGCCACGCTCGCTGCCGTAACGATCACGGTCGTCCAACTCGAAGCCTTCGAACTCCGCGTCCCCGAGGTCCAGCACGTAGCGGAAGGTCAGCCGATGGTCGTGAGAATCGGCGTAGTCCAGTTGGGCCTGAAAGTTGTTGGCGTTGAGCCCGCCGTAGATCGGAAGGTCGGTCAGTGACCGGATGGTTTGGTAGGCGTTTCGGGCCTGCTGAACGGACGTGCCGGTGAGGTTGGGTTCGTCGTAGACATACCAGCCCTCCAGGGCGGGGTGATCGCGGAAGCGCCGGACGTACTCGGCAAGCCCCGCGGGATCGGGGTTTTTCAGGTGGTCCCGCCCGATGTCGAGGATCACCCGCACGCCCTGGGCCTCGGCCTTATCGAGGTAGGCTTGCGCTTGCGCGACTTGATCCGAGGCGCTGTAAACGATCGCTCGGCTCAGGCCGTCCGCCGCCACCTCGTCGGGGTCGGACGCGCCGTTGGTGCTGCTGGCGTACCAAGTCAGCGGATAGTCCGCGTTGGCCGTCGAGCCGAACGCGAGGACGACCGCGATCCCCAGAAAAGCAAAGCGTGCTGACATCCCCATGATTCTGGAGCGAAGCTCCGGCTCGCACAAGTAAAAACAAGGAAAACAAGATTCTTTCGGGGCCGCCGCCCCCTGCGGTGGTCCGTGTTTATGTGCCGGCTATTCGGCGGTCAACAGGTAGGCGCGGGTCTCGTAAGAGCCCAACGACACCGCCAGCGTGCCGTCGGTGAGGGGTTCGACGGCGTCGGTTCCGATCGGTCGGGCCGACGCGAAGGAGCCGGCCAACGTCTCGCTTAGGGTGAGTTGGGCCGTCCGAGATTTGATCTCGTCGTTGACCACCAGCAGGTAGGCCGCCTGGGTTTCGGGGTCGCGATACAGCTTGGCGAACACGTCTCTCGGCGCGTCGCTGGTGACGGCCCCTTCGATCGCTCCGGCTCCGACGGCGTCGCCGAAGTGTTCGTTGAACTCGGCGATCAGCGGACGGAACACGTCGCGCCGCCAGTTCCGTCCGTTTTCGGAGAACGGTTCGCCCGGCCGCGGGTCGGAAAGCACGGTGCGGTACAGCGCCCAAAACATCAGCCCGTCCGCGTCGTGCGCGACGATGGGGTAGAGCATCATGAACCGCATCTCGGCTTCGGTGGGCAGCCGCAGCGGCCGGCGGTCGGCTTCCTGCCCGACGGCCTGGATCACCATCGTCCAGGGCTTGCGGTTGGCGCGGGCGCGGCGGGACGCGCCGGTGACGAAGTCTTTCCAGCCGAGCCGGTCGCTGTAGCGGTTGCGGTCGTCTAATTCGAAGCCTTCGAACTCGGCGTCGCCCACGTCCAGCACGTAGCGGAAAGTCAGGCGGTGGTCGTGCGACCGTGCGTAATCGCGTTGGGCCTGAAAGTTGTTGGCGTTGAGGCCGCCATAGATCGGCAGGTCGCTGTGGGCTTTGAGGCTGCGGTAGGCCAGCGCGGCCTGTTCGACGGAAGTGTGGGTGAGGTTGGGTTCGTCGTAGACGTACCAGCCCTCGAGCGCGGGGTGGTCGTTGAAGCGTTGGATGTAGCCGATGAGGCCGGCGGGGTTCGGGTTTTTGAGGTGGTCCCGACCGATGTCGAGGATCACGCGGACGCCTTGCTCCTGGGCGGCGTCCAGGTACTTCTGGGCGGCATCGGGGCGGTCGGAGGCGTTGTAGACCAGGGCGCGGGTCATGCCGTCGGCCCGAATATCCTCGGGTTCCGAATCGGCGTTCGTGCTGCTGGCGTACCAGGTCAGCGGGAAATCCGCCCGGGCGCTAAAACCGAGACAGAGCGTGCAGGCCACGGCGAGGATCGCCCCGGAATACGTGAAGTGTGATGGCATCCCGTGATCTTCACGCGAAGTCCCGGTTTGCACAAGTAAAACACAAAACTGGGAAATCGGACGAGGTCACCTGAGCCGTGACGAACGGGCGGATCAACGCGGTCTGCGCCGCCGCGATCCCAGGCTCAGCGCCGTCGCCAGCCCCAGTGCGGCGGCGGGCTCCGGGATCGGCGTGTCTAGCCCCTGGAGATCGGGGCCCGTGCTCGCGCCCCAGTGGTTGAGCACCAGGTTCAGCTCCGCCTGATCGACCACGCCCTCGGGAGCGCCGTTCCACCAGCCGGCCGCCGCGGGGTCGCTCAGGGCCCGCCCCCAGTTGTTCAGGACCAGGTTGAGGTCGCCCTGCTCGACCCGGCCGTTGCCGTTGAAGTCGCCGGGCAGGGACGCGACGAACACGTCGCGGAGCGTCAGGCCGTCCGGGCCGATCGTCACGTCGTACACACGGGTCTCGCCGTCCACCGTGACCTCGACCCGGTGTTCCCCGTGGAAGACCCGGGCCTCGGCGTCGCCGCGGTCGTCGGTCGCGAGCGTGAGGTCGCTCCACCACGCCTCGAACACCAGGTCCAGGTATGCCTGCCCCGCGGGCTTGATCGACCAGTCGGCGTTGAACAGCGCCGCGTTGGGCCGCCAGTGCGCGTTCTCCCAGAAGCCCCACATCACCAGCTCGTTCACCGCTTCGTGGGCGAACACCGCGGTCATGAAGTCTCGCAGGTAGTCGGCTTGCAACTGCTCGTCGGCGGTGTTGACGTCGAACTCGGTGATCACGATCGGCAGGCCCGTGCCTTGGTGGAAGTCGTCGAGGATCGACCAGACCCGTTCGATGTCGGTCAGGTCGCCGGTGCTGAAGTGGCTTTGGAAGCCCAACGCGTCGATGGGCGCGCCGCGCTGCTGCAGGCCCTGGATGGTCTGGAGGTGTTGGTCGCGGTTGTTTTGGTTCAGGTCGTTGCCGGTCAGGATGCCGAACTCGTTGACGAACAGCCGGGCGTCGTTGACCGCGTCGGCGGCGGCGAACCACTCGTCCATCACGTCTTCGCCGAAGCGCTCGAGCAGGTCGCGGTTGGTGCGGGGCTCGTTGACCACGTCCCAGTCGCGGACCAAGCCCTGCGTCTTCTCGGCCAGGTCGGTCACGTGGTCGAGCACCGCCTGGCGTTGCGCGGCGGGGTCGTTGCTTAGGTCGAGGATGGACTGCGGCAGGTTGTAGTTCCCCGGCCAAACCAAGGCGTGGCCGCGGGCGTCGAGGCCCCGATCCTGAGCCCATTGCAGCGCTCCGAGCGCGATGTCTTCGCTGAAGTTCGGGCCGAACTCGCCCTCGAGTGCGGGCCACTTGAGCGTGTTTTCGAGCGTGACGATGTTGAACAGCTCGGTTACCACATCTCGGTAGATCCGCTCCTGGCTCGACGGGGTACCCACGAGCCGGTGCCCGGCGACCGCGGAGCCGAAGCCGAAGGCGTGTTCCTGCTGAACGACACGGACCTCGGCGTTTTGGATCGGCGTGCCGTCGGGGCGGGTGAGCTCGATGCGCAGGTCGGCCTTGCGGAGTTGTTCGATGCGTTGGTCGGCCTCGACGCGCCACGCCGCGTTCGGATCGCGGCCTTCGTAAAACTCCGGCGCGTCGGGCGTGAAACGGATCTGGTCGATCGCGACGTCGAACGGCTCGGGGCTGCCGAACTGCCCGAGCACCTGGAAGCGGTCGATGCTGCCGAAGTCGAAGTTGGCGAAGTCCCCCAGGCCGTCGTCGGGCGAGCCGAAGGGCGTGGCCACGGTGTGCGAGCGCGGCGTGCCGACGCCGGCGGTCGGCGTGGGCACGTTGAACTTCACGCTGCGGTTGGCGGTGTCGTAGAATTCCAGCACGAACAGGTCCGTGCCGTGACCGGGCAAAACGGTGTAGTCCACTTCGAGGTACTGGTCCCGGAGAAACCGCAGGTCGATTGTCGCCGCGGGGTCGATGCCCGCGCCGCCCCACCCGTCGATCGGATCGGTCAGGCGGACTTGCGTGGGCCCGGGGGTTTGGGTGAAGCCTTCGAACGTGTACCCGAACCGGGTGCCGTTGAAGTCCGCCAGCACCACCGCAGAAGCGGGCCCGGTGGAGCCCAGCATCACCGCAGTGAAAACCCCGGCGAAACGTGCGGTGGTATGGCCGTGAGTCATGAGCCCTACAGGGTGACCGATCGCTCCTTGCTGTCAAGCAAAAAGGCGTTTTCACGGTTCGCAGCCCGGCGACGAGGCCTTTTTGAGCGAGCCGCCCGGTTTTTTGTACGAAATCCGTCACCACGGGAACATCGGGGAAGCCCTGGCTATTGTTCCGCCCCCATGAAGCTTTTCACCCCTTTTCGTGTCGCTGCGGTGCTCCTGGGCTCGGGCGTGCTGGTTTTTTCCTCGTGTGCCCAGACCCCGCCGCCGGCCTCGGATTGGCCCGAGCCGGTTTACGACGAGGGCTTCGCGGAGGTTTGGTACGACGGCCAGGCCGAGATCGCGGCTTACGACTTGGTGTATCCGCGTTACGGCGAGATGCGGCGGGGCAACGCCGTGGCGGTGACGGTGACCGAGCGGTTCCGCTGGGCGCCGCGGGTCAAGGCCGACACCCCGGACGACGCGTTTGGCGTCGTGAAGCTCAACCTCAGCGAAGACTTCCCCACCGGGATCTACGACTACAACCTGATGACCTCCGCGTTCGTTGCCGCCGAGCCGATCGAAGGCCTGCGGGCGGGCGTGCCGGTCAAGCTGACCTTTTCCAGCCAGGAATGGTGCGGGCAGGCTTGGCAGCAAGCCGTCTTCGATCGGCAAGGCGTCGAGCACGAACACCGCAGCTACTTTGAAGCCGGGGCCGATCAAAACGAGCTACTCCCAGGCTACGACGCTTATCTCGCCGAGGACGCCCTGTTCCTTTGGGCCCGCGGCTTGGCCGGCCCGCAGGTGGAGCCCGGCGAATCCGTCGAGATCCCGCTGTACCGCTCCGCGGCCGTGACTCGGTTGCGGCACCTGCCCGTGGCGTGGGACGCGGCCGTACTCACCCGCGTTGAGGGCACCAGCCGCGTCCACAGCGAAGCGATCGGAAACGCCGAGGTCTTCACCTTGCACGCCACGATCCGCCGTTCGGGCCTGAACGAGCAGGCGAAATACATCTTCACCGTCGAGGCCCAGGCCCCGCACCGCGTGATCCAGATGGCCCGCAACGACGGTTACACCCTCACGCTCAAGGGGGTAAGCCGTGAGCCGTATTGGCGCCAGAGTTCCAACGCCGACCGGGCGTTGCTGGAAAACTTCGGGATGTCGCCGCGTCCGCCGCTGACGCCCTGACCGCCAAGCCCCGAGCCGAAATCCGAAAGAAAGCCGGGAACCGCGGAATCGGCGGTTATCCGTCTGCCTATCGAACACCCCCGGCTTCGCGGTTTCGAGTTCCGCGGCCTCTTGCGATCGCCGCCCGCAATCCTTAGTATCTTCGATTCGCCCCAGCCCGCCTCCAACCCCGAGCTCACCATGCCCCGCGTCTGCGATTTCACCGGCAAACGAACCACCACCGGCTTTAAGTACACCCTCCGCGGTAAGAAAAAGTATCTCGGCGGCGTCGGCACCAAGATCACCGGCAAGACCAAGCGGACGTTCAAGCCGAACATCCAGACCGTTAAGACCGTCGACGAAAACGGCGCGACGATCCGCGTCAAGGCTTCGACGCAGGCCATTAAGAACGGCCTGATCACCAAGCCGCTCAAGCGGAAATACGCCTACACCCACAACCCCGACGCCAAGGCCGCGGCGGCGGACTGACGTTCCGGGGTTCGGGGAATGGGGATTTGGGATTGGGCTGCGGCACGGACGCCGTGAGAGAATCCATCGACGGTTGATCACGGCACGCCTCACCGCGTGCTGTTCGTGTAGATGGCGCGTATCCCCAGCGGACCGACCCCGCTTTCTGATCCCTGGTCCCGATCTCCGATGGTTGATCGCAACGCCGACCGCGACAAGGTGCTCGCCGCTTCGGACATCGTCGAGGTGGTCGGCGAGCACGTGCAGTTGCGAGCGAAAGGGCGGGAGTTCGCGGCGGTTTGCTGCTTCCACGACGACACGAAGCCGTCGATGTACGTCTCGCCGCAGAAGCAGATATTCAAATGTTTTGCGTGTGGTGCGGGGGGGTCGGTGTTCGACTTCGTGATGCGGTACCACAAGCTCACGTTCCCCGAAGCGCTGAAATACTTGGCGGATCGGGCCGGCGTCGAGCTCACGCCCTGGAAACCCCGAAAGGGCGGGGGCGAGAAAAAGGAAGGCCCCAGCGACCGGGAACGCCAGAGCGAAGCCAACGCCCAGGCGCTGAGCTTTTATTCGGCATTGCTCGACCACGTCGAGCACGGCCGGGAAGCCCGCGACTACCTGGAGCGCCGCGGCGTCACGAAAGAGATGATCCGCGCCTTCGGGCTGGGCGTCGCCCCCGACCGCTGGGACGGCCTGGCCACCATGGTTGGGCACAAGAAATGGGACGCCGCCGCGTTCGTGTCCATCGGGCTGATCAAGCCCCGCAAGGGCACGCCCGCCGCGCCCCCGGAAGACGCGA
The DNA here is from genome assembly GCA_039180415.1 of Planctomycetota bacterium. GTDB lineage: Bacteria > Planctomycetota > Phycisphaerae > Phycisphaerales > Phycisphaeraceae > CAZIXN01. The sequence continues at coordinate 8,409 of JBCDDH010000016.1, forward strand.
TCGTCGAGCCCGGGCAGATGCCCAAGCTCACGCCCGAGACCGGCGACTGCTTCGACCTGCTCCGGCACCGCCTGATCTTCCCGATCTACGACCAGCTCGGCCGACCCGTCGCGTTCGGCGGGCGGAAGCTGCGCGAAGAAGACGAGCCGAAGTACCTCAACAGCCCCGAGTCGCAGGTCTTCAAGAAGGCCGGGACGCTGTACGGGCTGCACGTCGCGAAGAAGTCGATCATCGATTCGAAGACCGCGGTGATGGTCGAGGGCTACACCGACGTGATCGCCTGCCACCAGGCCGGCGCGACCAACGTGGTCGCCGCGTTGGGCACGGCCCTGACGCCCGAGCACGCCAAGGTGCTCAAGCGGTTCTGCGAGAAGGTCGTGCTCGTGATGGACGGCGACGAAGCCGGGCAGAAGGCCGCCGACCGCGCGATCGAGGTGTTCCTCACGGCCGAGGTGGACGTGTTCCTGGCGACCATCCCCGGCGGGGCCGACCCGGACGATTTGCTTAAACAGGACGACGGCTTGAAGCGGTGGTCGGCTTTGGTTGAAGACGCCAAGGACGCCCTGGAATGGCAGTTCGACCGGTTGTCCGAGCAACTCGACGCGGCGGGCACGGTGACGGGGCGGCAGCGGTTGGCCGAGGCGTTCGCGCAACGCGTGGTGGACGCGGGGCTTGTCCGGGTGGGCTCGCTGCGGCGGGCGTTGGTGGTGCAGCGGCTGTCCGAGCTGCTTGGGCTGGATCGGGCGGGGGTCGAGGCCCTGCTCAAATCGTTCAAGCCCCGGCCGCGATATTCGGAGCGCCCGGCTCCGCCGCGTCCGGAAACCACTCAGAATTCTTCGGGGGCCGACGCCCCACCCGCCCACGTTTACGACGACCTGCACGACGAAAGCGCCGCGGCGGGCGACTTGGATTTCGATCCCGGCCTGCCTGAATGCACTTCCGTCCCGGGATTCCCGGACCCCGGCGCTCCCGCGAACCTGCTTGGCCCTGGCGAGGCGTCGTCCGAACCCGGGGCGGAGGGAAATCAAGGAAATCAAGCGGATTCTTCCGTTGCTTTGCCTATTTCCGGGGCTAAACTGAAAGGCATACATAAGGCGGAACAGCGTGTCCTCGCGGCCCTGTTGACCGACCCGGCTTTGTTCCAGACGAGCCTCCCCGATGGGCGCAGCATCGACGAATCGATCGCACCGGCAGAGTTCGTCACCCCAATCCATCGTGGTGTGTACCAACGCCTGTTCGACGCGCTGTGCGACGATCGGCGTCCCACGCTTTCCGGCCTGCTCGCCGAATTTTCCGAGCGGGGCGACATCGCGGCCGTCGACGCCCTCACCGCCGCCGACGTCGAATTGGTCAGCCTGATCCCCCATGACGAGCACGGCAACCCCGACCCCGACGCGTTGCGTACGAACCTCTTGGAATCGGCCGAGCGGCTGCTGAGTTTTCACGAAGAGCGACGCTTCGAGCAAGCCAAGCGGCAACTAGCCCGGCCCGCCGACACGAACGCCGACCCCACGTCGGAGCCGACCACCGACCCCGCCGCCCTCAACGCCCTGCTCGACCAGCTCCGAACGTCGAACTCGCCCAAACGCATCGGCAAACCCCGCCCCGCCTGATCCACCCCCAACGAACGATCCCGACCCGTTCCCTTTCCAGGAAACCCGCCTTGATCCTCGCGAATCAAATCCTCGCCGGCCGCCCGCTCGACAGCCTCCGCGTCGATCCGCTGCACCCGGCCCTTATGGAACTGCTCGCCTGCGGCCTCACCCGCGGCATGATCACTCACGACCAGGTCATCGCCCTGCTGCCCGATTCCTGGCTCGAGTCCGACAAGCTCGACGAGCTGCTGATCATCTTCCAGCGGCTCGACATCAAGCTCGTCGACGCGGACCAGATCCCCATGGACTCGCACCCGCCGCGTTACGCCGGCACGCCGCTCGCCGACGGCAACGAGGCGCTGCAGGGCGCCAAGCCGGAGGTCGAATACGTCGACGACGCCGAGGGCGCCGCCGAGACCGAGAAGGAAGACGAGGAGAAGTCCGAAGAAGACGAAGAAGAGGAAGGCCTGCTCACCGAGGAACAGGCCCAGGAAGAGCTCGCCAAGGCCCTGAACGAGGGCGGTTCCAAGCGCATCGACGACCCCGTCCGCATGTACCTCACCCAGATGGGCGAGATCAGCCTGCTCACCCGCGACGAAGAGATCCGCCTGGCCAAGAAGATCGAAACCACCCGCTTCATCTTCCGCCGCAAGGTGCTCCAGAACGACTACTCCATCAAGCAGTCCGTCGAGATCCTCGAGATGGTCCACGAGGGCGACCTGCCCTTCGACCGCACGATGAAGGTCTCCACCGCCATCGAAGATCACAAGAAGATCCTCGCCGCACGGATCCCCGTGAACCTCAAGACCGTCAAGAAGCTGCTCGAGCTCAACCGGCTCGGCTGGGAAGAGCTTGAAGCCAACCCGCGGATGGCTAAGGCGAAGCGCGCGGAAATCAAGACGGCCATGACCACCCGCCGCCGGAAGATGACCACGCTCATCGAGGAGTGCTGTCTCCGCACGTCGCGCATCCAGCCGAACCTCAAGAAGCTCGAGTCCATCAGCTCCAAGATGGCCCGGCTCATCCGCGACCTCGAAAAGTCCGAGCAGTTCCCCGACCGCTACGACCCCGAAGACCTCATGGTCATGCGGGAAGAGCTCTCTGGCCTTCGCTCGCTGGTGCTCATGGAGCCCACCGAGCTCGCCGAGCAGATGCGCGACATCCGCTGCGTCTTCGACGACTACGAGCAGGCCAAGCGCGACCTGTCCGGCGGCAACCTCCGCCTCGTGGTCTCCATCGCCAAGAAGTACCGCAACCGCGGGCTGTCCTTCCTCGACATCATCCAGGAAGGCAACACCGGCCTGATGCGGGCCGTGGACAAGTACGAGTACCGCCGCGGCTTCAAGTTCTCGACCTACGCGACGTGGTGGATCCGCCAGGCCATCACCCGCGCGATCGCCGACCACGCCCGCACCATCCGCATCCCGGTGCACATGATCGAGACGATGTCCAAGCTCCGCAACGTGCAGAAGAACCTGCTCCAGGAGCTCGGCCGCGAACCCACCATGGAGGAGATCGCCGACTACGCCAAGATGGACCTCGAAGAAGTCCAGCGGGTCATGAAGATCAGCCGGCACCCGATCTCCCTCGACCGGCCCGTGGGCGAATCCGAAGACTCGTACTTCGGCGACTTCATCGAGGACGACGCCGCGGCCAACCCGTCCGATTCGGCGACCACCGACATGCTCCGCTCTCGCATCGAGCAGGTCCTCAAGACCCTGACCTACCGGGAGCGCGAGATCATCAAGCTCCGCTACGGCATCGGCGACGGCTACACGTACACGCTCGAAGAGGTCGGCCGGATCTTCAAGGTCACCCGCGAACGCGTCCGCCAGGTCGAAGCCAAGGCCATCCGCAAGCTGCAGCACCCGGTGCGCAGCCGCAAGCTCGCCGGCTTCCTCGAAGGCGAAGACGAAGACGAGATGTTCGAATAAAACGCCCTCGGGTCGGTGCCGCCGTCACGATTGAACGACCGTTCGTGCGGTGCGGGGTCGAACCCACCTTCATCTGAAAAACCAGCATCGTCGTCCGTTGCCCGAAGCGTTGGCGGACGACGATGTTCATTTGGCAGAAAACCTGGTCGAGCGGGTGACCGCAAGCTTGACCCGCCCAGGCGAAGTGGTGCTTGATCCGTTTGCGGGCTTCGGCGCCGTCTCCACGGTCGCGGAGGAGATGGGCCGCGAAGGCTGGGGGATCGAGTTGGACGCAGAGCGCGCCGCGTATACGCGGAGCCAGCTGCGACACGGCGAACGGCTCATTCCACGGCGATGTGCGGCAGATCGAAGCCTTGGGCCTGCCTCGGATCGATCTGGCGTTTTGTTCGCTGCCCTATATGGCGCGCGGACACGAAGAAGACCCGCTCACCAACTACATCGCGTCTGGCCGTGGATTCGACGCTTACCTCGACGAGTTGTCCGATGCCTTTCGACGGCGAGATCTTGGTCGCGTGGGATCGCTACGGCTGCGGATACGCCCACAGCGATTGCCTCGTCTACACCATCGCCTGATTGCGGGTTTGGTACAACCGCCGCATGCCCCTTCCCGACCGCGACCTTAAACATCTAGTCGGACTCACCGGCCTGCCTACCGCCGCCGGCCGCGAAGACGCCGTCGTGGCTTGGGTGACGCGCTGGGCAAAGCGCCACCCTTGGGTTGCGCTCGACGCCGACGCCTACGGCAACTTGACGCTACGCGATCGGCGTTGGCTCCGTCGCAAGTCGGTTGGGCCGATCGTGGCCGTCGCCCACATGGACCACCCCGCGTTCGTCGGTGTTGAAAGCCACGGCCGCGAAGCCGTTGCGCACTTCCGCGGTGGCGTCAAGGCCGAGTACTTCATGGGTGCCGCGGTCCGCCGTTGGTCCGGTACGAAGCGCGGCGAGCGCGGCGTCATCGTCCGCTACGAAAAAGACCAGACGCCCCCCGAAAAACCGTTGGGGACCGGCCCGGGTCCCAGAGTCACGATCCGTTTCCCCCGTGACGCCAGGGTTCGGCCCGACGACATCCTGACCTGGGACCTGCCCGACGCGAAGATCGGCGGCGGCCGGCTCCGCGCTCCGGCTTGCGACAACCTTGCCGGCGTCGCCGCGGCGCTCACGGCCCTCGAGCGCACGCACACCCGACCCGAGCGCGACGCCGCCGAGCTGCGCGTTCTGCTTACCCGCGCCGAGGAGATCGGATTCGTCGGCGCGCTGGGGGTCTGCGAAGACCAAAGCCTCCCGCGAGACGCCCGCGTGGTCGTGCTCGAAGCTTCGAAAACGCTGGACCACGCGCCGATCGGTGCGGGCCCGATCGTCCGGGTCGGCGACCGCCTCAGCGTCTTCGACGCCGAGCTCACCGACGGGCTCGCCCAAGCCGCCCGGCGAATTGCCGACGACGATTCGACGTTCGCTTGGCAACGCAAGCTGATGGACGGCGGCGCGTGTGAAGCCACCGCCTTCGCCGCCTACGGCCACCGTGCCGCTTGCGTCTGTGTGCCCTTGGGCAATTACCACAACATGAACGAAGCCCGTCGGCGCATCGATCGCGAGTCCATCGCGGTCGCCGATTGGCGGGGTATGGTGCGGTTGTTGGCTGAGTTGCCCGCCACGATCGGCAACCCGTGCAGCAATCCGATACTTGGCGTTCGGGTTCGTTTGAGTAGCCGCTTCGCGGTACAGCGTGCCGTGCTCTCACGCTCATAACAACCAGAAACGTTCGCCCGAAACGTTCATAAAAAAACGCCCGGTGCCCCACGAGGGGGTCACCGGACGCTTCCGGGGGCAAGATTGGAATCTTAGGGTTTCCCCTTGATTCATCTCAAAGTATAGAACGGTCATCGGACCTTTGCAAATCATACTTGCGAATTTCGCGATCGCCATTGGAATCATCCTGAGAGATATCGGCCGCGCAAGCGATGCGCAGCAACACTCACCGCCGCGCAATCACAGGTTTGAAGACGGAATCAGGCTAATTTATAAATATTTGATTTAAAATATTTTATGTGATTCGATGTGGCTTGGTGGTCGGGCATCCTGGTTGCGGTGGGTTCGGAGCATGACGGTTTAAGCCGGATGAATACCGAGTCGTACCAGAGATTTTTCCATGCCCGAATCCCGGTTGAATCACACCGCTTGGCTGACGCTGTTGGAAGCGGTCGAGCCCAGCCTTGACACGGATCCGGCCGCGTTGGGGCGGGCGATCGGCCGCTGGGCCACCCTCGCCGCCGCCGCCCACCGAGTGGAAGACCTTCCATTTAAGCCCGGCGAAGCCCGGGAAACGTCCACCCTGGCGGAGGCGCGGCGATGAATTACGGCCTCTATCTCTCCGCTTCCGGGCTGGTCACCAACAGCTACCGGCAGGACGTGTTTGCTAACAACCTCGCCAACGTCAATACCGTCGGTTTCAAACCCGACCTGGCCACCGTTCAGTCTCGCCCCTCCCAATCCGCCGAAGACCACCTCGGGCTGGACGTCTCGCGGCAACTCCTCGACCGGCTTGGCGGCGGGGTTTACGCAGCGCCGCAACGCATCGGTTTCGCACAAGGAGCTCCCGAAAAGACCGGCCGGGCGATGGACGCCTACCTCGAAGACCGCCTCGATTTCTTCCGGGTCCGCGCTCCCGGAGAAAACGGCCAACTCGAAACTCAGCTCACCCGAGACGGCCGGTTGATGACCAACGATCAGGGCCAACTCGTCACGCCACAGGGCTACCCGGTCCTCGACGCCAAGGGCCGAACGATCGAGCTGCCGCCCAACTTGCCCACCCGTGTCGGCACCGAGGGCTGGATCACCGGGCCCGACGGGCAGCGCCTCGCGCAGGTGGGGGTGGTCCGGGTGAGCGAACCCACCATGCTCAAGAAGGCCGGCGGCAACCGGTTCACCCTCGTCGGCGACGCCGGCCTCCAGACACTCGACGCCCCCAACGTCCGCGGCGGCACGCTCGAAAGCTCCGCCGTCGATCCGATCTCCGCGTTGCTGCAAGTCATCAATGCGACCAAGGCCGCCTCGGGCAACGCCAGCATGATCCGCTACCACGACACCGTCATGGATCAGGCGATCAACACGTTCGGGAGGGTCGCGTAGCGACGCAGAGAAACGAGCCGGAAGGCTCCGCGGCGGAGGCGGTTTACGGGTCTCCGTTCTTCATTTTCACTCTTAACGCTTTGTTTTTACCGCCATGGCCACCAACGCTCTCCACTCCGCCGCGACCGGCCTCCGTGCCCTGTCCACCAAGCTCGACGTGCTGGCCAACAACTTGGCCAACGCCAATACGGTCGGCTTCAAAGGCTCTCGCGTGAACTTCGAAGACCTCATCTACGAGCACAAGAAACAGCCCGGCGTCGAAAACGCCACCGGCACGCTCACGCCCGCGGGCCTGCAGATCGGCCTGGGCGTCGACATCAGCAACACGCAGCTCGACTTCTCGCAGGGCTCCGCTTCGGCGACCGAGCGCCCGCTCGACGTCGCCATCGCCGGCGACGGCTTCTTCAAAGTCACCCTGCCCAACGACCTGGGCGGGGGCGTCGGTTATACCCGCGCGGGCAATTTCTTCCGCAACAACCAGGGAGACCTGGTCTTGGGCAACAGCTCCGGCTTCCTACTCGAGCCGGGCATCACCATCCCCGACGAAATCCCCGAAGACCGCATCACCATCTCCAAGGACGGCACCGTCAGCGTCACCAACAACGCCGGCCAGACCACCGAACTCGGTCAACTCGAACTTGCGACGTTCGTGAACAAGGCCGGCCTCAAAAGCGTCGGCGGCAACGTCTTCATCGAAACCGACGGCTCCGGCCCGCCCATCGAAGGCGAACCCGGCACCGGCGGCTTGGGCACGATCGAGCAGGGCTTCCTCGAACAGTCCAACGTCGATCCGGTGAAGGAACTCGTGAACCTGATCAAAACTCAGCGGGCGTTCGAGCTCAACTCGCAGACCATCCAGGCGGCCGACGAAGTGATGCAGGTGGTGGGCAACCTACGCCGGTAAGTTTCGGTTCTCCTTGATCGACCAACAAAAAACCAACCATCAACGCAAACCGAAAGGCATGGACGCCTTGGCGCACACGAAAACCAATCTCACGCGACGCGGGCTCCTGCTCGGCTTGCTTACGCTGCTGCTGATCGTCTGGGCCGTGGGTTTGGCCAACGGGCAGACGGTCCACCTCAAGCGTCAGGCCGCGATCGACGCGGCCCAAGTCCAGCGGCAGGGGGGCGTGACGCTCGGCGACGTCGCCGAGCTATCCGGCTTGGGCGAAGGCGAAACGGCGGCGCTGCGATCGCTGATCGTTGTGCCCGACGGGCCGATCGCAGACCGCGTCACGCTCGCCGACGTCCGCTCCTCCCTTCGCCAAGCCGGCGTCAACCTCGGGCTGCTCACGCTTCGCGGCTTTGCCGAATGCGAGCTGCTCCGGGACGCCGAGCCCGCCGCGATCGATGAGGTCCGGCCTTCGGGCGTGCAGCCGTCCCCCGGTTCTGTCCCGCAAGCGGCCGCCGCGTTGCCCGCAGCGCCGTTGGACCTCCGGGACGCGTCCACCGTTCGAGGCTTGATCGAAGCGCGGGTCCGAGCCGCGTTGAATCTGCCCGCCGAACAGGTCGTGTGCATCTTCGACGGACGCGACGACGCCACGATCAACCAAAGCACGCTGGGCGCGGCCTTCGAGATCGAGCCCATCGGCGATGTCCGGCTCGGGCGGATGAACTTCCGCGTCAAACGCACCGCGGGTTTCGGGGAGCCGACGCGGGAAACCGTCGGCGTCCGCGTCGGCTGGAAGACTCGGGTCGTCACCGCGACCCGTGACATCGCCAAGCACGAACGGCTCAGCGAAGCGAACCTCGCTCTGGTCGAAGTCACGCTCGAACGCGGCCTCGACGGAGAGCTCTTCGCGCTCGAAGCGGTCCGCGGCGCGGTCGCCGCGGCCACCGTCCGCGCCGGCCGGCCCGTGCTCCGCGAAGACCTCGGCCGGCCGACGCTCGTGAAGCGGGGTCAGGCCGTGACGGTGCGGGTCCGCCGCGGCAATTTCGAGATGACCACCACGGCTTTCGCCGACCACGACGCCGCGTTGCACGAGCCCGTGACGCTCCGCAACCAGGCCCGCCGCACCCGCGACACTCAGACGTTCCGCGCGTACGTCACCGGCCCGGCCCGCGTGACCGTGCGGCCCGAAAACCCTTCCGATTCCCCGGAATCCACACAACTCGCCCACGGAGGCTGACCCATGCAAGCCACGATCCCCTGCGCCCGCGCTCTGTTTACCGACATGGTCGTGGAGACGCTTGCCGTTGCCACGGTCGTCGGCGTTTTGATCGCCGCGGCCCTGTTCGTGGTCCCCGCACAGGGCCAGGGCTTGTCGGACCTGATGCAGGAATCGACGCAGCCGCAGGCCGCGCCGCAGCGCATGTCGCAACTCGTCGCGGTGCCCGGCCAGCAGGCCGACCTCCGACGCCTCTCGCCCAGCGTGTCGCATTTCAGCTACTTCGCCGTCAGTCGGCCCGCGCCGCGTACCTATGCGCTGCACGACCTGGTCACCATCGTGATCCGCGAAGACACGTCCGTCGATTTCGAGTCCGAACTCGAAGCCGAGAAGGACAGCAGCACCTCCGGCGGCATCCGCGATCTGCCCCGGCTCCAGCTGTCCGACTTGGTGGACTTCCAGATCGACGGCAGCGACGTCGACCCCGATATCCTGCTCGACGTCGAGTACGAACGCGAGTTCAGCGGCGAGGGCGAGTACTCCCGGCGCGAAAGCATGTCCGCCCGTGTCCAGGCCCGCATCATCGACGTCAAGCCCAACGGCACCGTCGTCCTCGAAGCCCGCAAACACCTCGCCTCCGACGGTGAGACCGCCACGATGGTCGCCACCGGCACGGCCCGCGTCGACGACATCAACGCCAACAACGAGATCCTTTCGTATCAGCTCTACGACCTGCACATCGTCAAACACGGCCAGGGCGAACTCCGCAAGGCCACCAAGAAGGGCCCCTTGACCAAGCTGCTCGACGCGATCTTCAACTTCTAAGCCGGCCGTCATTTTGGAACCACATTAAAAGCCCACGGCCTTCGGCCGTGGGTTTTCTCATGGCTGGCACGTCTCTTGCGGATTACCGGACATGCCGCGATTCCGTGCTACGAAAACCCCAAACTCCGCGCAATTCTTGCCCGAACGCCGCGCAGGCCGCGCCGTCGAACCGCAGGGCCAACGCTCGTTCACGTGGTGGGTCGCGTTGCTCCTGTTGGTCTTGCTCACCGCGCGGGCCGGCGCGGTGCAGATCCAGGACGTCGCCCGGCTCCGCGGCGCCGAGGGCCTGCCCATCATCGGCGTGGGCCTGGTCACCGGCCTGCCCGGCACGGGCGACGCGGAGATCGGCCCCGCTCATCGCATGGCCCGCGAGGTCATCCTCCGTCTCGCCGACGACACCACCCACCTCGACGATCTCGACGGCGTCGACTCGCTCGCCCTGGTCATGATCCACGGCCGCATCCCACCCAACGGCGCGGTGTCCGGCGATCGTGTCGACGTCACCGTCTCCACGATCGACCGCAGCGTCTCGCTTGAGGGCGGCTTCCTCCAGATCGCGATCATGCACGACCCGCTGCCCCCGCAAGTCGGCGGCGGTTTAGAGCCCGGTCGCCCCCTCCCGCCCGGCACCGGCATCTACGGGTTGGCGTCCGGCCCGATCATCATCGAAGGCGACGAGCCCGGCACCGTCGGCCGCGTTCGCGGCGGCCTGCACCTCACCCGCGACGTCACCCCCAACATCTTCAACGCCGCCGGTCAGGTCGAACTCGTCCTCAACGACGCCAACGCCTCCTGGTCCGTCGCCCGCAACGTCGCCGCCCTCATCAACGGCTTGGGCCCGCTGGGGCAAGACGTCGAGATCGCCACCGCCGTATCTCCCAAGTCCGTAGTCGTCGCCGTGCCGGCGCCTGAACGCCGTCGCCCCGCCGGCTTCCTCGCCCGCATCCTCGAATCCTTCATCGACGCCAGCCAGGTCACCACCGGCGCCAAGGTCCGCATCAACCAGCACACGCAGACCATCGTCATCGACGGCAACGTCGAATTCACGCCCACCGCCATCTCCGTCCGTGGCCTCCAGATCGCCGCGTTCCGCCCGCCCCTTCCGGCCGAGGAGATCGCGCCCCAGCCCGTCGTCGATCGTTTCGTCGCGCTCGACCCCAACAACCGCGACGAGCGTGCGCTTCTTCAAGATCTGGTCAACGACTTGAACCTGCTCAACGTCGCCTTCGACGACCAGGCCAACCTGATCCGCGAGCTCCACCGCTCGGGCAACCTCCACGCCCAACTGGAGGACGTCCACTGATGATCGACGCGCTCTCGAACCCGCCCCTGGGCGTGTCCGCTTCCGCGGCCGCGCGACCCGCGTCGGCCGAGTCGTTCACGCAAGCCCTCGCCCGGAAATCGTCCCGCCTCACGGCCGCCAACGCCGCGGAGGCCGGCACCAAAGCCGAACGGCTCCGCGAAGTCTCCGGCCAACTCGTCGCCACCGCCTTCCTGCTGCCCCTGTTCAAGCAGGCCCGCAGCAGCGCGTTCAAGACCGATCTCTTCGGCGGCGGCTTCGCTCAAGACGCCATGCAGGAGAAGCTCGACGTCCACCTCGCCGAAGCCATCGCGGCTTCTCACCGTTTCCCGCTCACCGACGCCGTGGTGAACCACCTCGACCAGACCGCCTGACCCATGCGTCAACCCGCCGCACCATCCCGAAAGTCCACGGCCGTGAATCCGATGCGCGAGTCCGACCCGCGCTTGCGGCAAACCCTCGAACGCCTCGAGTCCACCCTTCGTGAATCCGTTGACCGCCAACGCCAACTCACCGATCTGCTCAAGCGTAAAAGCGACGCGATGAAGCGGGGCGACGCCAACCTCATGGCCGACCTGACGCGCGTCGAAAACGCCCACGTCCAAGCCATCAGCGAGATCGAGAAATCCCGGCTGCAGCTCGTCGCCGACCTCACGCTCTTGCTCGATGCCGAAGCCAAAGAACCGCTCAAGCTCGGCGAGCTCGCCGAGCGCTTCCCCGAACCGAATCGCGGCAAGCTGCTCGTAATGCGGGCCCAGCTGCTCGAAGCGATGCGGGCCGTCCAAGCCGAAAGTGCCGTCGTCAAACGTGCCTCCGACACCCTCGCCAAGCACGTCGCCGGCCTCGTCCGCACCCTCGCCAACGTCTCGCACGGCCACGCCGCCTACGGGCCCGTCGGCCGCACCCCGCAACAGCCCGCCCCGATGTCCACGCTTTCGCTCACCGCCTGACCGAACCCCATGGGTCTCTCCGCCGCCCTCAATACCGGCAAGTCCGGCCTGCTCGCCCACCAGGCGGCGATCCAGGTCACCGGCAACAACCTCGCCAACGCGGCGACGCCCGGCTACAAGCGGCGCACCGTCGAGCTCGCCCCCGCGCGCGACCAGAAGATCGACGCCACCAACTTCGTCGGCACCGGCGTCAACCTCACCCGGATCACCCGCGAGGTCAACGAGTCGCTCGAAGCCCGGCTCCGCTCGGCGATCACCGACGAGAACGGGTCGGCCACCACCCAGGAACTGCTCGCCCGCATCGAGGCCGTCCAGGGCGAGCTCTCCGACATCGACCTGTCCACGCGGCTCAGCGAGTACTTCGGCGCCTGGTCCCAACTCGCCACCAACCCGCAGGACAGCTCGCTCCGCACCCTGGTCATCCAGGAAGCCAACGACCTGACCGCCTTCATCAAGGACCTCCGCGACAGCTACGGCCAGCTCGAAACCCAGACCGTGGACCAGCTCGGGCTGTCGGTCCGCGCCGCCGACGACGTGCTCGGCCGCATCGAGGAGCTCAACCGCCAGATCACCGAGGCCGAGGCGGGCCGCGGCGACGCCGGCTCGCTCCGCGACCAGCGCGACCAGCTCCTCGCCGAGCTGTCCACCTCGCTCGACATCACGACCTACGAACAGGACAACGGCCAGATCAACGTCTTCGTCGGCTCCACGCCCATCGTCCTCAACGGCGAGTCGCGCGGCCTCGAACTCCGCAGCGAAACCCTCGACGACGGTACGGTCCAGCAGTTCGTCGTCGTCCGCGAAGACGGCACCAGGCTCAACACCGACAACGGCGACTTGGGCGCCCAGGTCGCCTTCCGCAACGGCGCACTGAACGACGCCGTCGAAGCGCTCGACCGGCTCGCCGCGTCGCTCGTCTTCGAAACCAACAAGCTGCACAGCGAGTCGCAAGGGTTGGCCCTGCGGAACAGCTACACGTCCAGCGTCCGGGTCGCCGACCCGACGCTCGCCCTCAACGACACCGACCCGGTCACCAAGCTCGAATTCCTGCCGCAGCACGGCTCGTTCCAGATCCACACCACGTCCAACGCCACCGGCATCCGCCAGACCAGCACCATCAACGTTGACCTCGACGGCATCGGCGGCCCCGACGCCACGCTCACCGACCTGGCCGCGTCGATCAACGCGGTGAGCGGCGTCACCGCGACCGTCAGCGCCGACGGCCGGCTCACCATCGCCGGCGACACCGCCGACACCCTGGTCAGCTTCACCGACGACACGTCGAACGTACTCGCGTCGCTGGGCATCAACGGCTTCTTCGAAGGCAGCGACGCGTTCGATATCTCCGTCAGCGCCGACGTCGCCGCGGACCCGCGACTGCTCGCCGTCGCCCGCGAGCACCTCTCCGGCGATAACCGCGGGGCCCTCGCCATCGCGGGCCTCGCCGATACGTCCATCGAAGACCTCAACGGCAATTCCATCACCGAGCACTGGCGCGCCCACGTCGAGGACGTGAGCGTCACCCTCAGCCGTGCCCGTGACCAACGGGAAGCCGACGGCATCGTCCGCGAGAACCTGCAAACCCAGCAGGCCGCGCTGTCCGGCGTAAACGCCGACGAAGAGGCGATCAACCTCCTGCAATACCAACGCGCTTACCAAGCCAACGCCCGGTTTATCTCGGTCGTGGATGAATTGATGCAGACGCTCATCAACCTCGTGTAACGGATCATGGCCGGCATCACGCCCATCATCTCGCGGACCTCGACGCTGCTGAACTCGCAGGTCGCGCTCGCGCGTCTGCAGGAGACGCAGGCCGACCTGTTCGACGCGCAGGAACAGATCACCACCGGCCGGGCGATCAATCGGCCCAGCGACGCCGCGGCCCGTGTCTCGTCGGTCCTGTTCCTGGAGAACCGGCTGGCCGAACGCGAGAATCAAAGCCAGAACCTCACCGCCGCGGCGGGTTACCTCAACTTCGCCGACGCCGGGTTGGGCGACGCCAACGACATCCTCAACGAGGCCCGGTCGATCGCCAGCAGCCAGATCGGCGTGGGCTCCGACGCGGATACGCGCGAGGCCAGCGCACTGGTCATCGACGCCCAGGTCGAGTCGCTGCTGGAGATCGCCAACCGCCAGTTCAACGGCCTTTCCGTTTTCGGCGGCAACAACGGCGCGGCCCCCGGCCAAGCGGTGTTCGAAGACTTCCTGGGCGGCGTCCGGTACGTCGGCAGCGACGAGGCCCTGCTTGCCGATCTGGGCGGCTTTACCAATCAGGCGATCAACGCCGACGGCGTCGAGGCCTTTGGCGCGCTCTCCGGCCGCGTCAGGAGCACCCAGGATTACGCCCCCCAAGCCACCGTGAATACCCGCTTGACCGACGTCAACGGCGCGCTCGGCGAGGGCGTCCGCAAGGGCAGCCTCAACGTCGTGGTCAACGGCACGCCGATCGCCGTCGACCTCCAGACCGCCGACACGCTGGGCGACGTCGTCACCCGGGTCAACGACGCGATCGCCACGGCGGCCCCCGGCGCCGGGTCGCTCGCGCTCACCGCCAACGGCTTCGCGGTCACCGGCAACGGCGGGAACACGGTGGCCCTCGCCGACCCGCTCGGAGGCCAGACCGCGCTCGACCTGGGGATCGCCGGCCTGAGTTCGACCGGCGGCACGCCCGCCGCGGGCACCGACGTCGGCATCCGCCTCACCGAGACCACGCCCCTGGCGGCGCTCGGCGGCGGTATCGACTTCGCGTCTGGCTTGGTCATCCAGCAAGGCGCCGAAACCCGGACCGTCGATCTATCCACCGCGACCACCGTCCAAGAACTCCAGAACGTCATCCGCTCGCTGAACCTAGGCCTGCGGGTGGACATCAACGAAGCTGGCGACGCGCTCGACCTGGTCACCGAGGTCGCGGGCCTGACATTGTCGGTCGGGGAGAACGGCGGCACCACCGCCGAGGACCTCGGCTGGCGGACGCTCGGCGCGGCGACCGAGTTGGACGTGTTCCGCAACGGCCTGGGCGTCGAAACCGTTGAGGGCGAAGACGACGCGACGTTCACGCTGCACGACGGCACGACCTTCAACGTGAATTTCGACGGCGCGAACACCGTGCAGGACGTGTTGGATCAGATCAACGCCGCCGCGCTCGCCGCCGGCGCGACGATCGGCACGGGGGCCGGTCAGTTCTCCGCCACGCTCGCGGCTACGGGCAACGGCATCGTGCTCTCGGACCAGACCGCCGGGGCCAACGCGTTCACCGTGCGCGAAGCCAACCAGAGCCAGGCGTTGTTCCACCTGGGCTTCGGCCTGGAGAACGACCTGGGCGCCGGCACGACGCTGACCAGCGAGGACAAAGCCACCGCCCGCGTCGAGAACATGTTCACGCACCTGATCGATTTGCGCGATGCGCTCACGTCGGACGACACGACTGGCATCACGATTGCTGGTTCCTCGTTGGAACAAGACATCGAGGCGGCGGTCGCGGCACGAGGCCGGGTCGGCGCCCAGGCCAAACGGGTCGAAGACGGCCAGACCCGGCTCGAAGACCAACGCTTAACGGAGCAAGGCATGCTCAGCGAACTCCAGGACGCGGACCTCACCGAAGTGATCACCCGCTACCAGCAACTCCAGCTGCAACTGCAAGCGTCGCTGCAGACGACCGCGCAGATCCAGCAGCTCAGCCTCTTGGATTTCTTGCGCTAGGAGCGCAGATGACGCGCGGCAGGGAGCCGCGCCAAACCCCGCAGCCAGGGCGACTCGGCCACCCTGGCTCGCGTGAACCCCCCGGCGACACGCGTCGCCACCCCGCCCACTTTGGAGGAGGCGGGGCCAACCACCAGGACGGTCGGCCGAATGGAACGGAACTCGGAACGATGAAGATTGAGACCACCCGCTTCGGACCCTTGGACATCGACGGCGATCGACTGCTCCGCTTCCCGCAAGGGCTGCTGGGCTTCGCCGAGTACCGCGACTACGTGCTGCTCGAAGCCGGCCCCGGCAGCGAGCAAGACGCCGCGCCCGGCACGCCGACGTTCTGGTGGCTCCAGTCGGTCGAGGTCCCGGACCTCGCGTTCGTCGTGACCGACCCGCTGCTGTTTGTCCCCACGTACCGCGTGCCGGTTCACCCCCAACAGCTCGCGGACCTCGGCGTGTCTTCGCTCGACGAGGCCCAGGTGCTGGTCATCGTGAACAAGCAACGCGGCACGCTTACCGGCAACCTGCAAGGCCCGCTGATCATCAACCTGCAGAGCCGCGAGGGCCAGCAGATGGTGCTTTCGGATCGGCGGTATACGACGCGGGTGCCGCTGGTCGAGTTGCCCAGCCCGGTCGAGACGGCGCAGCCCGCCGCGCTGGCCGGCTGACCCGATCTCAAGCCCCACTGATCCCCGACCCCGTTCTTCACGATTCACGCGCGGCAGGACGCCGCGCCCCGGCCCACGGAAGGAGCCGAACCGCCCATGCTGGTTCTTTCAAGACAGCGCGACGAAACGATCATGATCGGCGACGACGTCGAGATCACCGTCGTCGACATCCGAGGCGACAAGGTCCGCCTCGGCATCAACGCCCCCCGCACCGTGCAGGTCCACCGCAAAGAGGTGTACCGCGCGATCCAGAAGGAAAACGCCGAAGCGGCGCACTTCGCCCCCAACGAACTCACCCGTTTACGCCGCGGCTTGGCCAACGCCCGCCCGGCCTCGATGCACGCCATGCCCGTCCAACGCACCCAACCGTCTCCGCGGAGCAAGTCCGCCTAACCGCTCCCGACCCGTTCGAGCGCTCCGCGCGGAGCGCCGCCCGTTTTTCACCGTGACCCCAGGCCCCGAACTTCACGGCGACCGCAAGCAGTAAACCGCCGGCCAACAAGCACGACAAACAAGGAGGTTTGTCCCCATGTCCCGGATCAACACCAACGTCTCGTCCCTGATCGCCCAGAACCGGCTGTCGTCCACCAACGCCGACCTGGCCACCCGCCTGCAACGCCTCTCGACCGGCCTACGCATCAACCGCGGCGCCGACGACCCCGCGGGCTTGATCGTGTCCGAGCGGTTGCGGGCCGAGATCCAGTCGGTCGGCCAAGCCGTGGACAACGCCGAACGCGCCTCCAACGTGATCGCCACCACCGAGGCCGCGCTCGACGAAGTCAACCAATTGCTCGTGTCGATCAAGTCGCTCACGATCGAGGCCGCCAACACGGGCGCGTTCAGCCCCGAGGAGATCCGCGCGAACCAGCTCGAGATCGATTCCGCCGTCGAGTCCATCACCCGCATCTCCAACACCGCCAGCTTCGCGGGGCTCAAGCTGCTCAACGGCTCGCTCGAGTTCCTCCAGTCCGGCGCCGTCACCAGCCAGATCAGCGACATCCAGATCAACGGCGCGAACTTCGGTCTCGACTCCAACCTGCCCGTCAACGTCGAGGTGATCGCTTCGGCCGAACGCGCCGAGCTGTTCCTCTCCGGCAATACCACCGGCTTCGTCGGCCAGCTGCAGAGCTCCGTGACCTTGGAGATCCAGGGCAACATCGGCGTTCAGACTTTCAGCTTCGTCTCGGGCACCGCGCTGTCCGCCGTCGCCGCCGCCGTCAACCAGATCCGCGACGCCACCGGCGTGACCGCGGCCCTCGTGTCCGCCGGCGACCCGTCGTCGGGCCTGGTGTTCAACAGCCAGGAGTTCGGCACCGACGCGTTCGTGTCCGTCCGCGCGATCGAAGGCGGCGAGGCGTTCCAAGCCTTCGACGCCCAGGCCGGCAACGCCGTGCTCCGCGACGAGGGCGCCGACGTCACCGCGCTGGTCAACGGCAACCTCGCCGTCGGTCAAGGGCTGGACGTCACGCTCAACACGCCCACGCTCAACGTCGACCTCACGCTCACCTCCGGTGCCGCCCAGGTGCTCAACACGAACTACGACTTCTCCGTCACCGGCGGCGGCGCGCTGTTCCAGATCGGCGCGTCGGTCAACTCGCTCCAGCAGGTCGGCTTCGGGCTCAACTCCGTCGCGGCCTCCCGCCTGGGCTCCGAGCGCACCGG
The DNA here is from genome assembly GCA_039180415.1 of Planctomycetota bacterium. GTDB lineage: Bacteria > Planctomycetota > Phycisphaerae > Phycisphaerales > Phycisphaeraceae > CAZIXN01. Next base: position 26,267 of record JBCDDH010000016.1, read on the forward strand.
ATTCCTCAACTCCATCCGCACCGGGGGGTCCAACTCGCTGGTCTCCGGCAACGCCCGCGCGGCGTCCGAGATCATCGACGCCTCGATCGACCAGGTCAGCCAGCTCCGCGGCCGGCTGGGCGCGTTCGAGCGGAACACGCTCCAGACCACCGTGCGTTCGCAGAACATCGCGTTGGAGAACCTGACCGCCGCCGAGAGCGCGATCCGAGACGCCGACTTCGCCGAGGAAACCGCCGCCCTGACCCGCGCTCAGATCCTCCAGCAGGCCGGCACGTCCACGCTCGCGTTGGCCAACTCCACCGCCCAGAACGTGCTCGCGCTGTTGCAGTAAAGCGGCGCATCCGGCGCCCGCGTCACGGCCGCGAGGCCTCCGAACCGATAAAGCTCCTACCGATGAAGCCCGCGAACCCCTTCCGCCCTCGCCGCGCGCTGGAGGCCGGCCTCGACGCCGTCCTCGAGACCGCGCAACGCGCCCACGAGCGTGGCCGTGGTGCCTACGCTCAACGGCTCTGCGAACAGGTGTTGGCGCTCGAGCCGCTGCACGCCGCCGCCTGGCGTCTCCGCAGCGTGATCGCCGAAGACGACGACCGGCTCATGGACGCGCTGATGTGCCTGCGTCGCGCGCTCGACGCCGAGCCGGACCGCGCGGCGTGGCAGCACCGGTACGGCGCGATGTGTCGCCGGGCGGGGCGGTTGGCGGACGCCGCCGCGGCGTTGCGGACCGCGATCCGGCTGCGTCCGTACCGCGCCGAGTCGATGGTCGAGTTGGGCATGGTGCTGGTCGCGATGGGCGGTCGGGACGACGCCGAGTACTGGGCCGCCCGCGCGCTACAGATCGACCCGGCGAACCGCGACGCGCGGGCGTTGCTCGAGTTCGTAGTCGCCGAGCCGCACACCCCGGAAGTCGACGCGGCGTGATCCATTTCAAGCTTGGTCGTACGCCTCGCGCTCGAAGCGGTTGCCGTGGTAGGGCGGCTGCCCCCGGAGGTAAGCGATGGCCGAGGCGAACGCATACGCGGGCAGAAACAGCGGACCCCAACGCTCGTACTGCCGGACGTGGACCCGCTCGTGTTCTCGCGTGACGTGCAGGGCGTTCGCGTCGACGCCGAGCACGACGTGGCCGAGCGTCAACGCGAGCGCTCCGCCCCGCAGCGGTACGCCGTGCCGCAGCCACCACGTCACGAGCCCGCCGTGCGTCTCGACGACCCCCCGGTGGAGTTGGAGTCGCCCGCCGCTGCACCCCGCGAGCAGCGCGAACGCCAGCCCGATCAGCGTGTTCGGCGAGGCCCAGGCGTAGGCGACCGCTCGACGGACCTTCATAGCTTGAGCCCCGGCCGATCTCGCTTGACCCGCCAACGCAGCCCCAGGATTGCCGCGAAGATCAATCCCTTGGCCGCGATCAGCCACATGGGCACGGCGTACGACTCCCATACGTCCGAGAGTCCGAACACCACAAAGGCCAAAGCGTACGCCCATTCCCAAGCCGTTTTTGGATCAACCCACGCCCGCCGCACAACCCACGCCGCGATCACGAACCAGGCGATCGCTTCGGCGACGTTGAGGTAGCTGTACGCCACGGCGAGCGCGTCGTTGGCGTCGTAACGCCATAGCACATGTCGCATCGCCGGCCAGAACTCGCTTGGGATGTCGTCGAACACCCGTCGATCATCCACCGATCGGCGTCGCGCGTAAAGCCCCAGCGACGACGGCCAAGATCGCAAAGAGAAGCATGAATTGCCCGAACCAGCACAGCGATTCGACCAAGCCCCACTGTCGGCGTCTCTTCCGGGAGAACTGCATCACGAGCGGCACAATGACCGCCACGGGCAGGCAGAGCAGCGCGACCCATCCGATGATTTCGACGATCAGGCCGAGCATGGCTTCGGTTCTGTGGCCTGTGTGAGCCGCTATCAATCCCGGTACCCGTCGAACATCGGCGTGCTCAGGTAGCGTTCGCCGAACGAGCAGCCGATGGTGACGACCGTCTTGCCCGGGTTGGATTCGGCGATGCGCAGCGCGGCGCAGACGTTTGCGCCGGTGGAGATGCCGCCGAGGATGCCCTCTTCCTTCGCGAGCTTGCGGGACATTTCGAAGGCCTCGTCGTTGGAGATTTTTTCGACGCCGTCGACCACGTCCAGGTCGAGGTTTTTGGGCACGAAGCCGGCACCGATGCCTTGGATCTTGTGCGGGCCCGGCTCGCCGCCGGAGATCACGGGGGAGTCTTCGGGCTCGACGGCGAAGCAACGGACGGTGGACTTGTGCTGCTTGAGGTACTTGCCGGTGCCGGAGATGGTGCCGCCGGTACCGACGCCCGCGACGAACAGGTCGACGCCGCCGTCGGTGTCGTGCCAAATCTCTGGGCCGGTGGTCAGGAAGTGGACCTCGGGGTTGGCGGGGTTCTCGAACTGCTGGGGCATCCAGGCGTTGTCGGAGGTGCCGACCAACTCGGCGGCCTTGGCGATCGCGCCCTTCATGCCTTCCTCGGCGGGGGTGAGCACGAGCTTGGCGCCCAGGGCGCGGAGCATGGCCCGGCGTTCGAGCGACATGGACTCGGGCATGGTGAGCGTGAGCTCGTAGCCCTTGGCGGCGCAGACGAAGGCGAGCGCGATGCCGGTGTTCCCCGAGGTGGGTTCGATGATGTGGGTGCCGTGGGTGATCGCGCCGCTCTGCTCGCCGGCCTCGATCATGGCCTTGCCGATGCGGTCCTTGACGCTCGAGAGCGGGTTGAAGAACTCGCACTTGACGAAAACGGTCGCGCCGTTGGTGGGGGCCAGCCGGTTGAGCTTGACCAGCGGCGTATTGCCGATGGTGCCGAGGATGGAGTGGTAGGTCCGGCCGTGCAGCGGCTGGGTCGGGGCGTCGGCGGCGGTCATGGCGGGCTCCGAGGGTTGGCAGGGGGCGGCGTTCTGCGGTTGGGCGGAAACAGTTTCGATCCTAGGCAGGAGCCGGGGCAGCGCCAAACGCGGAAACCCCGCGCCACGGCGGGCCGGTTCGAACGATTCGGCGTCGCGGGCGCGGTCCCTAAACTCGGTCGATGGCCGATTTATTCCCTCGCAACGCCGCCGGCTGGAAAGATTCGGCCAAGCGCGTCGCCGGCGTGGCGCTCATCCTGATCGGAGTGTTCGTGCTGTTCATCGGCTGCGCCGAGCGTTCGATCCTCTACCCCTCGCAGTATCGGCCGGCGCCCCCGCCGGTGAACCTGCCGGACACCGCCCGGCAACTCACGGTCGAACACGAGCAGGGCCGGACCCACGCTCACTTGTACTTGGGCGCCGGTGTCGATGCCGAGAGCCCCGGCCCGCTGGTGATCTACAGCCACGGCAACGGCGAGTTCATCGAGGACTACTTCCCTACGGGTCTGCCCGGCTACGGCGCGATGGGGATTTCCGTCCTGCTGGTCGAGTACCGCGGCACCGGGCTCAGCGACGGCAAGCCCACCAAGGACGGCATCCACGCCGACCACGTCGCCTTCTTCGACCTCGCCGCGTCGCTGCCCGAGGTCGATCCGCGGCGCATCGTGCTGCACGGCCGGAGCATGGGCGGCGGCATCGTCGCGTCGCTGGCGCAGGAACGCCCCGGCGCGGCGCTGGTCCTTGAATCCACTTACAGCTCGATCGCCGACTTCGCCGCGCGGCTGTTCATCCCCCGCTTCATTGTCAAGGACAATTGGGACGTGACCGAGACGCTCCGGACGTATCCCGGCCCGGTGTTCATGCAGCACAGCGAGCGCGACGAGGTCATCCCGTTTTCGATGACGGAAAAGAACCGCGCGGCGCGTCCAGCGGAGCTGCCCCCGATCACGTTCGTGAGCTACGACCTGGGGCACAACGACCCGATGCCGCCGGCGTTTTTCGCCGACGTCGAGGCGTTCTTCCGTGAGCACGGCGTCCTGGCTTCCGAATCCGAGCCGGAACCAGATCGGCCTTGAGTTAGCGAGGGGCTGGGTCCGCGTGGCCTACCATCGCCGACTCGAAGCCCCGCTTGCGTACGCGGGGCTCACCTCAGCCGCCAACGCGAGAGACCCATGACCGCCACCGCTACCGCCCCCGAACGCCCCGAAGCCGTCAGCCTCAAAGGCAAAACTATGACCCTGCTCGGCCCCGAGCTCAAAGCCGGCGACGCCGCGCCCGCCTTTACGCTCAAGGCCACCGACATGTCCGACAAGACCCTCGCCGACTACGCCGGCAAGGTGAAGGTGCTGGTCACCATCCCGTCCATCGATACGCCCGTGTGCGACGTCGAGACCCGACGGTTTAACCAGGAAGCCGGCACGCTCGGCGACGACGTCGTCGTGTTGATTGTCAGCATCGACCTGCCCATGGCTCAGTCGCGTTGGTGCGGCGCGGCCGGCGTCGATTGTGTCGATTGTCTCTCCGACTACATGACCGGCGACTTCGGCCGCGACTACGGCGTGAAGATCAAAGAGATCGGCCTGCTCTGTCGCGACATCTTCGTTATCGACAAGGACGATCAGATCACCTACCACGAGCACGTGGAAGACCTGGCCAACGAGCCGAACTACGACGCCGCGCTCGAAGCCGTCAAAGCCGCGAAGTAAGCCGCAGCCCATCGCTTCAAACGCAAAGCCCGCGGATTCCTTCCGCGGGCTTTTTCGTAGCCATGCAATCCCGACAAAAACTCCATCTATTTTCTCAGCTTTGCGCATGAACCCAACGCCAGTCATACGCGTAAAAGTGCAAGCTGGAACAAACCCGCAAACCTCCAAGTTGCACCCGTGATGACCTTGACCTCCCCGACCCGCGACCTACGCTTCAACGACGACCCAAGCCCTGGACCCACGGTTCGGGAACCAAACCCAACGACAACCTGAACAACCCGATGCACACCCCCTGGTCCGAACCCAACCTCATTACTTCCCTGCTCGACCTCCTGCGGCGCGTCGCCGCGTGGGCATATGGCGAGCATCGACCGGCCCTGCAGCCCATTCGGATGTCGTGCAAGCCCTCGGCCGCGTTGCGTCCGAACAACAACCCATCGCCTCCGCGTTAGCGCCGGCCCGGCCAACCGCCCGACCGACACGACCCCACCCGGAGGCCCCAAAGCCTCCGGGTTTTTTGTGGACCCCATGAACCCCAATGCCATGCTTAAACGCAGATGAGCGTCTCCGCATGGCCCATCCGAAGCTCCGTGAACCCCACCGCGTTCACGCCTCCCGAAAGGAGGTCCGCCATGATCGGGACCCGAGAACTCCAAGCCGCCTTCGAAGCCTTGGGCCTGACCCTGCGCGTCACGCCCACTGGCCTGGACTTTCGTGTGACACCCGGCCGGCCCGGCATCGAGGTGATCCCCGCGATGTACGCCGACCGGCCCCACATCGAGCTGCGCGTGAACTTCACCCGCATCGTGGACCTCCAGATCATCGAGTTCGACGCGGAGGAGAACTACCTCGTGCTCGCCGCCGACGATTGGGGCGATTCCCTCGACGACCCGCCCCGCATCTTCCGCATCGGTATCGATTACGACGGCTTGGCGTACAGCGAAGCGATCACCGAATTCAGCACCGACGAATGAACCGCACGGGCCGCGGTGCGTACGAACTGGTGAGTGTTGCCCTCTCTCGCGCCTCGCCGGGTCTTCGGACCCGCGGGGCGTTTTCTTAGGTTGCCCGGTTGGTGAACCCGATTCCGAAGTCCACGCGGACGACCGCGGGTCCTTAGAGCCCGCCCAGATCCGCGAACAACGCGGCGGCCGTGTCGTGGTAGAGGCCTGGCCATAGCGTCGGGTCTACCGCGGCGCCTCGCAGGTGGGCCGAACTCCGCAGCGGGATCGACGGGTCCACTTGGTGAAAGTCCGGATCGACGATCGGCGAGGGGCCGTCGTAGTCCGTCTCGATCAGTGTCCGCAGGGTCCACCACCGCGAGGCGAACAAGTCGTCGCCGATCTGGTTCATCTGTTCGGACGCGACGATGTCCGTGCCGAACAGCACCCGCCCTGCATTACGCCGGCAGAACGCAGCGAATTGTTCGGGGTGCCGCGAGAGTTCCCGGATCTGCCACTTGCAGGCCGAGGTGTCCACGACGTAGTTCGAGTGCCGGTCGAGCAGGCCCTGAAGGAAATCGAGGTCTTCCGGGCTGCCGCCCATGTGGGCGCCGATCCAGGTGCAGTCCGAAAAATCGTCGAGCAGCTTTTCGAGCGGTTCGTACTGCTGACGCTTCGTGCCGTATCGGGAGGCGTCGGCGTAGGCGGTGGCGAACCACGTGTCCGGGTCGGCGACGTGGGTCATGAACGTTCGGACGCCCAGGTCGTACGCCAGCTCGACGCCGCGCCGCCGCAGCTGCGAGCCGAGCTTGGCCTCCTCGACCGAAAAGCTCGCGTCGGGCACGTCTTCCGCCAGGTCGACCACACGCGGGGCGGCCCAGAGCTTCACCACCCGGCAGCCCAGCTCCTCCACGAACGCGCGGATATCGTCCAGCCACTGCGTCGTGAAGGTGCCCGGCGTGTCCTTGGCCAAAAAGTCCGGCACGCACATGAACTCGATCTTCTCGCCCACCAGCGGCGCGAGGCGACGCGCGTGCGGCAGCCCGGTCATCGTGAAGGTCTTGACCACGTTGAATCGCTCGGCGACTTCCAGGTAGAGCTCCGCCGCCTTGGGCGACGTGACGTGCGTGTGGATGTCGACCACCGGTCCGCGATACGGCAGGGCTTTCGCCAGGCTCGTGTAATCCAACTCGAGCAGGTTCGCCGAGTCGTGGTCGTCGGCGTGTTCAAAGCTGTGATAGGCCCCCAGGACCGGTCGGCCGGGGGTCTGCTCGGGCACGGGTGGGGGGGTCGCGGGCATGGCCGGAGCATAGGTTGCCGCCGTAACTAGCCAGTCGTGAGGCCTGGAGCGGGACGCCGCGGGACCAATTGGGCCGTATTTTGAAGCCAACTTGCCGCGCGGCTCGCATAGGGTTGCCCCCATGCACGGCCCCTCCGTTGATTTTTCTCCACCCGCCGCGGTTCGGCTGGTCGCCTTGGACCTCGACGGGACGCTGCTCCAAAGCGGCGACGCGATCCTTGACGCCGATCGCGACGCGGTCGCCCAGGCCCGGCGGCAGGGCGTCCACGTCGTGCTCGCGTCGGCTCGGCCGCCGCGCAGCGCCCGGCACATCTACGACGCGCTCGGGCTCGACACGCCGTACGTGGCCTACAACGGCGCGCTGATCCAGAGCATGGGCGGCAGCGAGGTGCTGCACCACCGACCGTTGCCCGCCGATTTGGCCGGTGAGCTGATCGCGTTTGCCCGCGAACTCGAGCCCGCCGTGGTTTTGGAACTCGAACGCCTCGACGCCGGCATGACCGACCGGCTCCACGACAACCTGCGCACCCAGACCTCGCTGCGCTTCGCGATGAACCAGATTGCCCCGGTGGACGAACTGCTTGCGGGCGGGCCCATCACCAAGCTCATGCTGATGGCGGCGACGCCGCGGGTGCGACGCCTTGAAACGGCCATCTCGGAAGCGTTCGCGGGCCGGGTCCACATCGCGGTCAGCGACCGCCACCTGATCCAACTGCTGCATCCCAGCGTCAATAAGGCCGATGGCGTCCGTCGGGTGAGCGGAACGCTGGGGATCGGATCGGGCGAAGTCCTTGCGATTGGGGATGCCCCTAATGACGCGGAACTCTTGGCTTGGGCGGGCACGGGTGTCGCCGCGGGCAACGGTTGGGACGCCGCCAAACGGGCCGCCGACGCCGTGGGTCCCCATCACGGCCAGGGTGTGGTTGCGTGGGCGATCGAACGATTCGTCTTGTGAAATCAGTAAAAAACGAAGCCCGGCCGTCTCAACGGCCGGGCTTCGCGGAGGAGAAAGATCAATTGCAGGCTGCCGGAATACTACGCAGCGCGATCATCGAAAGTTCACTCCGGGCTCATTTTTTTTTAAAAATTTTGAGTATGGCCTTGCGGTCACTTCACTTCGATCGTGCGCGGCTTGACTTCTTCGCGCTTCGGCAGCTTGAGTGTCAGCACGCCGTCGGCCAACGCCGCTTCCACGCGGCTGGTGTCGTACGTCGAGGGCAACGAGAATCGGCGGGTCACCTGCTCGGTTCGCTCCCGCAGGTGGCGCTTCACGACCTTGGTCTCCGTCTTGCTTTCCGTGGTTTCACTGCGGTTGGCCTCGATCGTCAGCACGCCCTGTTCGACATTCACACTCACCTGATCCCGCGTGTAACCGGGTAGCTCGGCTTCGACCACGAGCGTGCCGTCGTGCTCATACACGTCGACCGAGAAGCTGTCGCCGACGCTCGGCGCTTCGCTGAGGGCTTGTCCGAAGGCGCGGTCGAATTCGCGCAGCATCGCAAAGGGGTTGTCCAAAGTTCGGCGGACGGTGGGAAGCATGGGAGTCTCCTTTCAAGAAGCACACGAAAAACAATGCACGGCCCGCGGCCCATTCGCACGCGGGTCGCTCTCTCTAAATGCAGCGCCCGTGCCAGCGTTGCGTCCGAGGAAAAGGGAAGAAAAGTCACGTTTTTTCGAGTTTTTTGGCCATCGTGGCTGTCAACTCGGCAGCCGGTCTCGCCCGCGGCTGCGAACGCTTCATCCGTGAAAATCTCAACGTCGTACTTCGCATGATTGCCACCGGCCGCGCTACCCCGCACAATCCGGCCATGCCGCCCGCCGACCCCAACCCGCTTCCCGAAGACTCGCTCCGCGTCGCCATCGTCGGACCCACCGGCTTCACCGGCTCGGTGCTGGTCGAGCGGTTGTTTCGCCACCCCGCCGCGCACGTCGCCTATCTCGCGTCGCACCGCGCCGAACTGCCCGACCTGCGCGACGAGTTCCCGCGGCTGACCGGCCTGCTCGACGACGACGTCGCCCAGTGCCGACCGATCGAACCGCAAGCCATCGCCGACGCCGCCGACGTCGCGTTTCTTGCGCTGCCGCACACCGCCGCGATGGCCTACGCGCCGCCACTGCTCGACGCCGGCCTGCGGGTGATCGACCTCTCCGCCGACTACCGGCTCCGCGACGCCGAGCACTACGCCGCCGTCTACGCCACCCCGCACGAAGACCCGGCCAATCTGGAGCACGCCGTCTACGGCCTCCCGGAGCTCTTTCGCCAAGAACTTCCGGGGGCCAGGCTCGTCGCCAACCCCGGTTGCTACCCCACCGCCGCGGCGCTCGGCGTCGCGCCGCTGCTCACGCACGCCCTGGTTAAGCCCGACCCCATCACCATCGTCGCTGCTTCCGGTACCTCCGGCGCCGGCCGCGCCCCCAAGCCCGCCACCCACTTCCTCTCGGTGAACGAAGCTTTCGGGCCCTACGGCACCATCGGTGGCCACCGCCACCAGCCCGAGATCGCTCAGACCCTCTGCCGCGTGGCCGGCAAGCCGCGCGGCGACATCGACCCGCTCTTCCTTCCGCACCTCCTGCCGCTGGACGTGGGCATCCTCGAGACCATCACGCTCGAACCCGCCGACGATCAGGTGACCCAGGAAGAGTTGTTCGAGGCTTTCGCCGACGCCTACGGCGACGAGCCGTTTGTGCGCGTCCGCGGCGTCGATGAGGCCTTGCCGAACGTCAAGCACGTCGCGGGCACGAATTTCGTCGATCTCACGGTACGCTTGGTGAAGACCGGGAGTCAGGACAAGCCACGGGTCGTCGTCTTCGCCGCGGAAGACAATCTGGTCAAAGGCGCGTCCGGCCAGGCGATCCAGAACCTCAACGCGATGTTCGGCCTGGACGAGACGCTCGGTCTGCTCTGATCTTTCACGACGCACCGCCCTCGAACGAAAGGAACAGGATGCTCCGGATGCACCACGGTTTGTTTGGATCGTTGGCTTTCTTCTTGGTGTTCGCGACGTCCGCCACGGCCCGCGTCGAAGTCGGCGATGCGCCGCCTCCGTTGGACTTCGAGGCTGTGTTCAATGCCCAGGCGGACATCGACCTGAGCTGGGACGCGCTGGCGGACCGGACCGTGGTGGTCGAGTTTTGGGGCACGTGGTGCGGGCCTTGCGTCGCGGTGATCCCGCACATGAACGAACTGGCCGAAGCGCTGGAAGACGAAGGCGTCGCGTTCTTGTCGGTGACGTTCGAAGAGCCCGCGTTGATCGAACGGTTTCTTGAGGTTCGGTCGATGCGTTCCTGGGTCGGCTGCGACATGGATCGTTCGGTCGTGGATGCGTACGAACCTCGCGGCTGGCCCACCGCGTTCGTGGTGCACCGCGGCCGGGTCGCGTGGATCGGCCATCCCGCGACGCTGACGGCCGAGGTGATCCGTGAGGCCCAAAGCGGGGCGGTGTTCGCGGAAGGCCGCGGCGACGGTATGCCCACCGTCGAGGCCAAGGCCGACGAGGGCCCCGCTCGGCGGGACGGGTTTCGCTCGGGCGAGGACCCGTATTCGTCGCTTACCGAGGCCCCGAGATTTCAGCTCATCGTTCGAGAATCGGCGTTGCCCGAAGTCTCGCAGAGCATGACGAGCGGCTACCAAGGGACGTGGCTGGGGGCGACGCCGAAGTCTCTGGCCGCCGCGATCTGGCGGGTGCCGGCGTACGGCGTCAGCGGCGACGCGTGGAGCGAGACCGAACGGTTCGACCTGATCTACAAGCTGCCCGACGGCGCGGACGCGTCGGTTTGGAGGCCGATGTTGCAGCGGGCGGTCCTTGAGGCGCTGGGCATGGAAGTCCGGTCTGGTCGCGCCGAGGTCTCCGGTTTTGAGCTGCGGGTGGCGGATGGTGGAGATCGCCTCCGGCCGGGGATGAGCGGAGGCGGGGGTTGGTCCGTTACCAGCGACGGCCAAAAGACGACCCTCACCGGAACGAGCATGCCGTTGAGCCCGGTTGGCAGCATGATTTCGAATCGCTTGGGAGTGCCCGTACGCGATATGACGGATCTGGAGCGCGACTATTTCATTGAGTTTGAATTGCCCTTTGCCGCGGATGCCGAGGCCGCATCCGCGGCGTTGGAAGAGCAATTGGGCTTGACGCTCGTCCCGGTGCCGATCGAGATCGAAACGCTCGAAGTACGTCGCGTCGGCGGCGAATGACGACGGCGCCTTGCGGTTCGGCGTGAACCCCGCGCAGCCTCCGCCGTATGATGGCCGCATGCCCGGGAAGGCCGACGAGAATGGCACGCCAAGCCAAGCGCGATCTGATGAACGCCTCGTGGGCGACTACCGCGGGGGGGATGACGCTGCGCTGATCGAGTTGATCGAGCGTTACCGGCCGGAGCTTTTCCACTTCCTCGCCCGTTTCGTGAACAGCAAGACCACCGCGGACGATCTGTTCCAGGAAACGTTTTTACAGGTACACCTCTCGGCCGACACGTTCGACGTGTCCAAGCGGTTCAAGCCCTGGCTGTACACGATCGCCGCGAACAAGGCCCGCGACTGGCTGCGGCGCAACAAGCGGCACCGCGCGATGCCCCTGGACGCGGCGGTGGACGGGAAGGACGGCACGCCGTTCGTGGATCTCATGGAGGCCGATCTGCCGATGCCCGAAGACACGGCCGACGACGCCGAGGTGGCCGAACTCGTGCGGCAGGTCGTGGCCGAGCTCCCCGATCATTTGCGCGAGGTGCTGCTCATGGCGTACTTCCAGAAGCTGGCGTACAAGGACATCGCGGGCAGCTTGGGCGTTCCGTTGGGGACCGTGAAGAGCCGCCTGCATTCGGCGGTGGGCACGTTCGCGCAGGTGTGGAAGGCGCGGCACGCGTCGTTGGGCTCGGGAGCCTGAACGCGGGGTTTCGCGTCTGCGCCGGAACCCGAATTGAAATCCGCCGCCCGCCAGCAATCCCGCTCGGGCGGCGAGGCCCGTCCTCCTTCCGAGAGAGGGCGTGGGAAGGTGCTCAGGCTTTTTTTTCTCAACCCGGCGAACCGACGGCCGGTCGTGGCGTAGATTTGGGAGAGAACGCTCCGATGACGCCAGCCCGATCGAGGTTTCGTGGGGATTTTCCGGCCTTGGGTGATCGAGCCGGCTGAAACGGGCGGATGGCGGGTGAACGGATGGAGACAAGAGCGGCGGACGACCGCGATCTGCCGGAGCTGAACGACCGATGCCCAACCGTACCCCCGACCCATCCCGATCCCGTCCGTTGCCGGCTGCCGCCCGTGGGCCCGAAGACGCGGGCCTTCGTCGGGTTTGGCCCAGCGTCGAGGCCCTGATGGATCGCGACGCCGCGGAAATGGCTGAGCAGACCCCCGGCGACTTGGCCGACCGCACCGATCAACACATCACGGCGTATCGCTCCGCCGCCCGGCCCGCCCAGCTTCACCCGGCCGACGCGGCGGCGGTGGACGCGCTGCTGGCCGGCCAAACCGGCGGCGCGGCGCTGCTGCCCGCCGACTTGGCCGAACGTCGCGGCGGGGTGGAAGCCGTGCTCGGCCTGCTCGACCGCGACGGGGCGGGGCGGGATGAAAGCGCCGCGGACCTCACGGCCCGCACCATGGACGCCGTCCGAGCCGCCCGGCAGCGGGAACGCGTCGCCCAGCAGATCGATATGCTCCGCGAGGGTCCGCCCAGCGCGGGCGTATCGCTGCGGCAGGTGTTTTCGGCCGCGGCGATCCTCCTGCTGGGCGTGACGCTGCTGCTCCCGGTGATGCAGCAGTCCCGAAATAACGCGATGCAAGCGGCGTGCGCGACGAACCTCGGCGTGGTCGCTCAGGCCTTCGGCACCTACGCCTCCGACCACGCCGGCGTGTTTCCCCGGGCGGCTTCGGTCGCCGGTTCGAGCTGGTGGAACGTCGGCCAGCCCGACGCGGTCACGCCCAACGGCGAGGTGCGATCCAACTCCGCCCACCTTTACCTGCTGGTCCGGGGCGGGTACGTCTCGGCGGACCGCTTGGCCTGCCAGGGCAACGCGGACGCGGCCCGCGGCGGCCAGATGACCGTGCGGCAGTGGGACTGGTCGTCCCCGTTGTCGGTGTCTTACTCGTATCAGAACCAATTCACCCCGCAGGTGCTGCGGGCCGACGACGCCATGCCGAACCTGGCGGTGCTCGCCGACAAGAACCCGCTGTTCGTGCCGCGGGCCGGGCGGCTGGTGTTTGATCCGCGAGCCCGGATCACCGACGCGAGCCGGCAGCACGGCGGGGCGGGTCAGAACGTTTTGCGGATCGATGGCTCGGCGGCGTGGACGATCATGCCGAACTTCGCGCCTGAACGTGAAGGCCGGGAAAAGCCGGACATTTTCTGGGCCGCCGCGCAGATGCCCACCGACCATCGGTACACGGGTCGAGAACTGCCCGACGGCGTGAACCGCGACGCGTTTTTGGTTCCGTGATTCTGCGCCACGCTTGGTTTTTGGATCGTGCCTGAACTGAAGACGGTCCGGCCCAGCGAACAACGCGGCCGGGCCGTTTCTTTCACTCAGCGCAGGTCTTCCTTGAGCTCGTCGAGCGCGTCGTCCAGGTCGTCGAAAAGCTTAAAGATGTCGTCGAGCTTGGTGACCTTGAACAGGAAGGCGACGTTGTCGCTGCACCCGGCCAGGGCGACCCGCCCGCGGGACGGCTCGACCTCTCGCAGGAGTTCGACCAGCGTCCCGATGCAGGCCGAGGCGAGGAAGCTGACCTGCTCCATGTCGAACAGGAAGCAGCGGGCGGCGTCGTAACGCATCTTGTCCTTGCAGTGTTCGAGCACCTCGAGCATGGTCTCGTGGCTGACCTCGGGCCCGGCGAAGTGGGCGGTGACCATCGGCCCGTTCTGATCGAGTTCGAAGACGTCGGGTTTCATGGCGGGTCCCTGAATGGATGGCGGGGCGGATCGTTCGATCCGAACGGCTCGCTTGTGCATCATCGGCCGGATCGGAGCGGGACTTGGGCGAGATCGGGCCCGCGGAAGCCACGAAAAAGCCCGCGGCGTGGGGCCGCGGGCGATTTCGAAGGTTTCGAAAAATTCCGGAGGTCAGCGACGGCGCAACCCGGCGAGCGCGAGGCCGCCGAGCAAGGCCAGCGTGGCGGGTTCGGGCACCGCGGCGCCTTCGAAGCTCGGGGCCGTGGTGGAGCCCCAGTTGTTCAGCACGCGGTTGAGTTCTTCCTGGTCCACGTTGGGCGTCTCGAACGGATCGCCGTTGGGCGTGAACGGCGCGGCCGTGCCCCAATTGTTCAGCACCAGGTTCAGGTCACCCTGCTCCACCTGACCCGAGTCGTCGTAGTCGCCGATGATGCCGTCGCCGATGACCACGGCGTCGATCAATTCGAGCAGGATGTTGTCCAACAGGATGCCGCCGCCGGGGGAGGTCACGCCCGAGGGGCCGCCGAACCGAAGGTTGTCGAAAGCCGCGGCGCTGGAGTCGATCTGGTAAGTAACCGACGCGTCGACGCCTTCGCCGGTGCCGATGAACTCGCCCTCTGCGTCGCGAGCGTTGATCTGGCCGTCGCGGAACAGGTCGAGCTCGAAAGTTAGCTCGGATGGCGTGATGAGTACGGAGTAGTTGTGCCACCCCGCCCCGATGTCGGCGACATTGGTGACGTCGTCCTCGTCGTCGGTGCGGTCTAGCGACGTGTCGAGCTCAAAGGCTTGCCAATTGGGATTGGGGTTCTCGGGGGTGCCGGGGAACAGGATCGCCCGGTGGGCGTAGCCGTCGGGGTCGTTCCAGAAGCCCAGTTCGATGAGGTTCGCGGCACCGGGGCTGGTCTGACGCAGGCCCAGGGACATCCGCTTGTTGCCGGCGGCGTCGTCAAAGATGTCTACCGAGAGGCGGATGCTCTGCTCGGCGGTGGGCGTCAGGGCGTTTCCCGGCGTCAGGCCGTTCCAGACGACGACCGGGTCGCCCGCTCGGCCAAAGTGGGACACCGCGGTTTCGTCGAGCCCGGGAAACAGCTCCTGCGAAATCGGATCGTCGGGGCTTTCGATGAACGAGACCGCCAGGTTGTCGGACGGGCTGAGCGGGACGGTCCACTCGGTCTCGAACTCGGCCTGGGTCTGGTCGTCAAAGGTCGCGTTGAGCAGCGTCGTGTTGGCCGACGCGCCGACGGCCACCGTCGACAGCAGGGCCACGGTCGGGAACATCACACGGATTCGGGACATGTCAATCTCCTGGGATCATGGATGTAAGAAATCGAATCATTCGCAGAAGAAACGCGAATTCTTTCGAAAGAATAACCCATGGACGGCAGATAACCGCCTCCGAACCCGAAAAAAGCGAAATTTTTTGAGCTTGGCTCAGCGTACGGCTTGCCGCCGCCGCTTCAGCCACAGCCCGCCCGCCACGCCCACCAGGCCCGCCAGGCCGGGCTCGGGCACCGAAGACCCTTCAAAGCTCGGCGACGCGGTGGAGCCCCAGTTGTTCAGCACGGCGTTGAGGGCAGACTGATCGATCACCCCGGGCCCGAAGCCGTACAGCCCGACGTCCACGCTCGAAGCGAGCCGCCCCCAGTTGTTGAGCACCAGGTTCAGGTCGCCCTGCTCCACCGATCCGCTGTTGTTGAAATCGCCGGGCAGGACGTCGAGGGCGGTGATCGACTCCACGAACACGAGGTTGTCGCGCTGGATCGTGTTGTCCACGATCTCACCGTTAATCGGCAGGGTGTCGAACGGCGGACCGGCGTTCGCCAGTGGCAGCGCGGCGATCGCGTCGACCACGTCCAGGCCGTCGCCGACCACCCGGGCGAACACGGTGAATCCACCGTTTTGGTTGTCGAGGCTGAGCGGGTTGTCTGGATCGTTGTTGTCGACCAGGTTGAAAAAGAAGCCACTCGTTGCGCTGTTGGGATCGCCGCCGAGCTTGGCGTACGCGATGGTGCCGCGGGTGTTGGAGATGCCCGGCTCGTTGAGCACGGGATCGAACGTGGCCACCGAGTCGATGCCGCCTCCTTCGGGCCAGACGAAGCCGCCGCCTTGCACGACGAACCCGGGCACGCTGCGGTGGAAGAACGAGTCGATCAGCCGCCCGCTATCGATGTAAGCAAAGAAGTTATCGACGCTCAGCGGCGTCGCGCCGTCGTAAAACGTCACGTCGATGTCGCCCAGCGTGGTGCCGATGCGGACGGTCGGGTTCTCGGCCACGACCGAGGCGTTCGCGGTTGCGTTCGCGGCCACCGCACCGGCGGCCAAAGTCGCGATCCACACCCCGTTTTTGATGTCAAACTTCATGATGGGCCCTGTTCGGTCAACTCACGAACGCCGTGCTCGCCGCGCGGCACTTCTCATCCTTACCTGATATTGGCTCAAATGCCAGCGAAACTCCTGAGTCCCGGTTCGATCGGTACCCGTACCGACGTCTGCGCAACCCGCGCCGCCCGCACAACCCCCACCCCAGTCCGCCGAGCAGCGCCACCGCCACGGACGGTTCGGGCGCCGTCGACCCCGCGAAGCCCGGTGCCGCGGCGTCGCCCCAGTGGTTCAGCACGGCGTTGAGCTCTTCTTGATCCACGCTTACGGTGGTTAGGCCGGCGGAGTTCGCCCAATCGCCGCGGTTTTGGCCCCAATTATTCAGGACGAGGTTCAGGTCGCCCTGTTCGACCTGTCCGCTGCCGTCAAAATCCCCGATCAGCCCCGCGGTCAGCGGCAGCAGTTCTCCGGAGACGACCCGGAAGTCGTCCAGCCAAGCGTCGCCCGAACCCAGCGAAAAACCGCCGCCGCGAGCACCGAACGAGACGAACAGCGCGTCGGCGTCCCAGACGCCCCGCACCGTGTCTTCGAGCACGAACGCCGCCACGCTCGCGTCGGTTACGCCGAGGATCAGGTCGTCCGCCTGGGCGTCGTAGGCGATGCGGAACGTCGCCGCGGCCGGGTTGAACAACGAAAGAACCTGCTCGGTCTGCGCGTCATCGACGCGGTACGCGGCGCCCAGGGCGGTGCCGACGATCGAGCCGCCGAGGAACGCTTGCCGGCTCACGCCGAACCCGATCGCGGCCGAGTCTGTGCCGTCGAGGTCGCGGCCGACCCCGAAGGTCAGGCCCAACGCGTCGCCGACGCCCGACGCCGCGTCGTCGAAGCCGGTCAGGGCGTAGCCGAGGGTGAGTTCGAAGTCGACGGCGGTGCTGAGGCGGAAGCCGGCCGGCCCATCGCTGAGATACAACGCGTCGATGGCGTTGTTGGCCGGGTCGTCGGCCAAGACTTCAAGCCGGCCGTTCTGCTCGGCGAGCGTGAGCCGGTCCGGCGCGTCTTCGAGCAGCGTCCAAGCCGGCGCGATCGCTCCGTCGGCGAAATCGTCGTCGGACGCGTGGGCGGGCAAAGCGGCGACACCCAAGGCCAAGGTGAAGATCGAGCGGGGGGCGGTGCGGACGGGTCTTTCTCCAAGATGATTCGCGCGGCCGAGCGGTCAGCGCGGACGCCGAAGGATGGTCGCCAACCCTGTCCCGAGCAAGGCGAAAATCCCCGGCTCGGGCACGGCGAAGCTGGGGGCGGAAGACGCGCCCCAGTTGTTCAGGACGCGGTTGAGCTCTTCCTGGTCGACGTTGGGGGTGGCGAAGGGCCCGCCGTTGGGCGTGAAGGGTGCGGGCTGGCCCCAGTTGTTGAGCACGAGGTTGAGGTCGCCCTGCTCGACCTGGCCCGAGTCGTTGTAGTCGCCCGTCAGGCCGGCGGTGAGCGTGGCGACAAACAGTCCCTGGGTGCCGTCGGTGAACGTGATCCCGAACGACAGCTGGCCGGCGTCGTTGAAGCCGGTGCGCCCGCCGTTTTCGCCGTTCTCATTGGGGGCGAAGCTGAAGCTCTGAACCGTGCGGAGGTCTTCGACGCCGGGGTCGTCGTCCACGTCGAACAGGTCGCCTTCTCGAAACAGAAGCTCCAGTGGGCCGCCCGGGTCCCGAAACCAGACGCCGAAGTCGTTGTCGGCGACGACCCCGGAACCAACGAGCTGCCCGAAGAACGCTGCTTGCCCCGCGTCGTTGAAAGCCGGCGCGCTGAAAGCGCTGAAGTTGACGCCCGGCCCGGTGCCCGGCGCCGTGTCTCCGGCGCGAGCGATCAGCTCCAACGCCCCGTCGCGCTCCCGCCAGAGGCTGCGGGCATTGTCGAGCCCGATGCCGGAGCCGCCCAGGACGGATAAGAACGCGACTTCGCCGTTGCCGTTGAGTTTCGGCGAGGAGAAGGTGTCGAACGAGACGCCGGGTTCGAGGCCGGGCGCTTGATCGGAGGTCCGAGCCGCGACGCGGAAGCCGCCGGTGTCTCCGACCAGGATGCCGCGTCGGAAGCCCCCGCCGTCGTCGAAGTCGGCCAGGAACGCCGTCTCGCCCGCCGCGTTGATGGTCGCCGCCCCCAGGTTGCCGAACGCGGAGCCCGGCCCGAATCCGGGCACCGGCTCGCCTTCGATCGCCAGGGGCGTGGTGACGCCGTTGGTGCTGGTCCACAGCCCGTCGAAGATGTCGTCGAACGCGCTGGGGCCGCCGACGAACGCGTTGAAGACGGTGGTTCCGCCGTCGGTGATGGTGTTGTTGCCTCGGGTGGTAAGCGTCGGGCCGAAAACGCGGTAAACAAACCCCGGGGTGACGCCCGGCGCCGCGAGCTCACGGTGCGCGATCAGCGTCAGCGGGCCGGTGCTCTCGGACCAGTAGCCCTCCCGCGGAAAGGTGGCCCCGGTGGTGTCCACCAGCGAGCTGTAGAACGAAGCTTGCCCCGCGTTGTTGAGCGCCGGGAACAGGTCGATCTCGTCGAAGATGACGCCCGCCGCCGTGCCCGGCGCGGGGCTGCCTTTGCGTGCGATCAGGTTCAACGCCCCACCCGTGCCGGTCCAGATGCCTTCGTTGTTCGTTTCGTCGATCCCGGCCCCGTCGAAGAACATCAGCCCTTTGAACGCGACCTGGCCGCTGTCGTTCATCGTCGGGACGAAGAACCCGCCAAACGTGCCGCCCGTGACGCCGGGGGCCGCGTCACCGGTCCGTGCGACGAGCCCGAGCTGCCCGCCCGTTTCGCTCCACAACCCCGCCCGGTTGGCGGTCGTCACGCCGGGGCCGGCGAGCGTCGCGAAGAACGCGGTGTGCCCCAAGCTGTTCATCGTGCCGGGCACGAACTGGTCGAAGACCACCCCCGGTCCCGCGCCCGGCACGGCGTCCCCGGTCAACGCCACCGTGCGATAGGTCACCGTGGCGCCCGCCTCGAACGCCAAGCACGCCGTCGCGCAACACGCCAACCCACCGACAATCGTCCGTCTGATTCGCAAGAAACCCTCCATCCCCCTGCGTTGATCGAGAACCACAAGACCGAGCCGGTTGTCTCACCGCCCGGGAGACACGCCCGCTCGAAGCGGCTTCTCGAAACGATTCTCCGAGAGACCGGCGAGTACGGCAAGCACTTTTTGAAAAACGGTGATCTGGGTTAAATAGCCGCCGTGCCCGCGGGGCTCAGCACCTTGCCCAGTTGCCGCAGGGCCTGCCGAATCCGCTGTTCGTTTTCCACGAGCGCGAGGCGGACGTAGCCCTCGCCGCGGGGGCCGAAGGCGGCGCCGGGGGTCATGGCGACCTCGGCCTGCTCGACCATGGCGACGCAGAACGCATCGGTGTTGCCGCCGAAGGCTTCGAGATGTTCGGCGGCGACCTTGGCCCAGACGAACATGGACGCGCGGGGCGAGTCCACGTCCCAGCCGAGCTTGCGGAGGCCGGCGACGAGCAGGTCGCGGCGGGCCGCGTACTTCTCGTTCTGCTTGTCGATGTGCTTATCGCCTTCGCGCATGGCGATGATGGCGGCGATCTGGACGGCCTGGAAGATGCCGTAGTCGTAGTAGCCCTTGATGGTGGACAGGCCCGCGATCATCTCGGCGTTGCCGCAGCAGAAGCCGATGCGCCAGCCGGCCATGTTGTAGGGCTTGGAGAGCGTGCTGAACTCGACGCCGTAGTCCTTGGCCCGCGGGGCTTGGAGGAGCGACGGGGCGGTGTAGCCGTCGAAGCAGGTTTCGCCGTAGGCGAAGTCGTTAATGAGCATGACCTCGTGGCGGGCGGCGAGCTCGACGGCCTTGGGGAAGAAGTCGTCGCCGACGGTGAGGGCGGTGGGGTTGTGCGGGTAGCAGAGGATGACCAGCTTGGGCTGGGGCGTGAGCGAGTCGAGGACGTGGTCGATGTTGTCGAGGAAGGCGTCGTCGTTGCCCAACGGGACGGTGACCACGGACGCGCCGGCGAGGACGACCGCGGTGGTGTGGATCTGAAACGCGGGGTCGGCGACGACGGCGATGTCGCCGGGGCCCAGCAGCGCGAGCATGAGGTGGCTGAAGCCTTCCTTGCTGCCGATGGTCGCGATGACTTCGTGGTCGGGGTCGAGCTCCACGCCCCACTTGCGGCGGTACTTGAGCGCCATGTCGCGGCGGAGGTTGTACACGCCCTTGGACACGGAGTAGCGCGAGTTGCGCGGGTCGAGGATCGCTTCGCGGAGCTTCTCAACGACCGGGTCGGGCGGGGCATCGGAGGGGTTGCCCATGTTCATGTCGATGACGTCGGCGCCGGCCTTGCGGGCGTCGTAGATCATCTGCTTGAGCCGGCCGAGCACGTAGGGGGGCAGGCGTTCGATGCGGGAGGCGAGCTGGATGTTCATGGGGCGGTCTGGCGATTGGGCGATCTAGCGATCGGAGCGGGGCGGACTTGTGCCGCGGCCCGTGCACATCATCGGCTTGCTGGGCTTAATCGCCAAATCGCGAAATCACCAGATCGTTCGGTTATCTCTTCCACGCCCGGCCCAACTCACGGTCGGTGACCAGGACGTCGGTTTCGTCGCGTAAGGCCCGAGCAAGCTGTTCCATGAGCAGCCGCTGATTCCCCCGGCGGACTTCGCTGAGCAGGCGGTTGCGGACGTCCTCGTAGGCGACGTCCCGGGCGGGGATCGCCTCGAGCAGCTGCACCACCGCGTAGCCGCCGGGCAGCGCGAGGATCGGGCTGAGGCCGGCGTTGATCGCCGGATCGAGCTTGGGCAGGGCGTCGCGGAGCACCTGCGGGTAGGTCGTGTCGAGCGGATTGATCGGCGCGAGCAGGCCGCCCTGGGCGCGGCTAACGTCGGTCGAGGCGGTGGCGGCGACGTCGGCGAACGCCTCGCCCCGCAATACACGTTCACGGAGCTGTCGGGCGCGTCCGGGGGTGTCGGCGGTGAGCAGGCGGACGCGAAAGGTCGGGCCGAACTCGCGGACGAAGGCGCGGCGGGCCTGGGCTTCGAGCTGCGCGGGTTCGAGCTCCGCGTCTTCGCGCACCAGGAGGCGCAGCCCGGCGTTGCGACGCAGCAGCCGGTCGAAGCGGTCGTCACCCAGCCCCCGGCGTTGGCGGAGTTCGACGAGCAGGCGTGCGGCCTGATCCGGGTCGTCCGAGAGCGCGTCGCTGAGCCGCGACAGTTCGTCGGCGATCTGCGGGGCGGCGAGCGTCAGGCCGCGGCGTTCGAGCCGGCGGCGTAACGCCGCGTCGAGGACGAACTCGTCGAACACGGTTTGCCCCGACGCCTCGGTCAGCGCGGGCCAGAGCGCGTCGCGCCGCAGCGGCTGCCCGTCCAGGTAGGCCACGATCGGCGAACCGGAGCGGGCCGGCGTCGGCGCGTCCGCGACCGGACCGGCGTCGCCCGGCATCGCCCAGGGATCGCTTTCGCACCCGGCCAGCGCGCACGCCGCCAGCAGCGCCCACCCGACCCGACACGCCCGCCGGAACGGACGCGACGGCATCGGTGGGGCGGTTAGGATGATCGCTCGCATGCCGGCAAATTACGGCAGATCGCGCGGCCCCGCCTGTTCTCCGCGTCCACCGAACCGTCATGGCCCCGACGCCTCCCGAATCCGAACCGCCCATCGACACGCCCGAGCCGCGCGACGAACCCGGCGTCCACGACCCCGCCGTCGATGGCCCCGCGGTCGGCGACGCCTTCGACGACCCGATCGACGAAGGCCCGACCGATGCCGACCCGGCCTCGGAAGCCTCGGTCGATGACGAAGCCTTGTCCGAAGCCCTCGGCGATCTCGACCCCGACGCCGATGCCGACGACCGACCCGCCGGCGGCAAACGCAAGCCCCACGCCGTCCTCTGCCCCTACTGCGGCCACACCCAACGCAAACGCACGCCCGCCTCCGGCACGGCCCAGACGGCCAAGAGCCGCGCCGAACGCTGCGACACATGCGGCGGCCTGTTCGAACCGCTCTCCCGCAAGGCCACTCAGATCGCGATGGGACCGTGGTTCCTCCGCGACAAACGCAACCCGTTCCGCCCCGGCTGCTCGTTCGAAGTCGTCGAAAAGCTCATCAAGATCGGACAGATCAACCCGACCACCGTGGTGCGCGGACCGACCACCCGCCAGTTCTGGTCGATCGCCCGCAACGTGCCCGGCATCGCCCACCGCCTCGGCTACTGCCACGCGTGCGGCGGCCGCTTCGAGCCCGACCGGTCGCTGCGCCACTGCCCGTTTTGCGAAACCGAGTTCAAGACGCCCAGGCACCGCAACGAGCTCGGCCTGGCCTACCCCAACCGCAAGGCCGCCGAGTCCGCCCAGCGCTCGCTCGACCGACAACTCGCCTTGCTGACGGGCCAGGACATGGTCGGCATCGATCCGGACGGCGAGCCCATCGACCACCACCCGGACCCGCCCCCCGAACCGGAAAAGCCCGCCGCCGAAGCGCCGGCCGCGGGGCCACAGAAGGCCGCCGCCAACGACCTGCTCGGCGACGTCCTGGGCATCGACGCCCCGCCCGCCGAACGCGCCGAGGACGTCTCCGCCTTGGACTTCACGCCCGACGACGCCCAGCCCAACGAGGAGTCCGACGTCGGCCTGCCTTCGCCCGCCCCCGAACCCCGCGCCGCCGCCCCCATCGCCCCCCCCCACCCCAACCAGCTCAGCCCCCTCCACCCCCCCCAGCCCGGGGTGATCTACCAGCGCGTCGCGCTCAACGTCATCGTCGGCCTGGGCATTCTCGCGTACTTCTTGTTTCGACCCGCGTAAGCTCGTTTCAGCATGTCCCGCCTCTACCTCGACAACGCCGCGACCAGCTTCCCCAAGCCGCCAGAAGTGCTCGAGGCGATGGCGCATTACGCCACGCAACTCGGCGCTTCGCCGGGCCGCGGCGCTTATACCGAAGCCCAGGAATCCACGCGTCTTCTCCAGCAGTGCCGGGAGCGCATCAACACGCTCATCGGCGGGGAGAACCCCAATCACGTCGTCTTCACCCTCAACACGTCCGACGCCCTCAACCTCGCCATCAAGGGCATCGTCCACCACGCGCTGCACCGCTCCCGGAAGCGCGTCCACCTCGTGACGACGGACCTCGACCACAACTCCGTCCTCCGGCCCTTCAACGCCCTCGTCGAAGCCCACCCCGGCACCGTCACCCAGACCCGCGTCCCCGCCGATCCGACCACCGGCCTGGTCGACCCCGACGACCTCCACGCCGCCCTCACCCCCGACACCGTCCTCGTCGCCGCCGTCCACGGCTCGAACGTCACCGGCACCCTCCAACCCATCCGCGCGTTCGGAAAGATCTGCCGGCAGCACGCCGTCCCCTTCCTCGTCGACGCCGCCCAGTCGCTCGGCCACCTGCCCGTCTCCGTCGAAGCCGACCACATCGACCTGCTCGCCGCCCCCGGCCACAAGGGCCTGCTCGGCCCGCTGGGCACCGGCTTCCTCTACATCCGTCCCGGCCTCGAAAAATGCATGGCCACCCTCCGCGAGGGCGGCACCGGCTCCGTCTCCGAACACGACACCCAGCCCGACTTCATGCCCGACCGCTTCGAGCCCGGCTCCCACAACGCCATCGGCCTCATCGGCCTCTCCGAAGGCGTCCAACACCTGCTCGACCAAGGCATCGATCCACTCTGGCAGCACGAACAAGACCTGATCGCCACCATGATCGAAGGCCTGTCCACCATCGAAGGCCTCCGCTACCTCGGCCCCCAGGGCGTCGCCGACCGCTGCGGCGTCTTCAGCGTCGTTCTCGACGTTTACGAAAACCCCAACGAGCTCTCCCGGGTCCTCGAAGACCAATACGGCATCCTCACCCGCTCCGGCATCCACTGCGCCCCCCACGCCCACCGCACCATGCAAACCCACGCGACCGGCGGCGCCACCCGATTGTCCCTAGGCCCGTACGTCTCGAAACAAGACGTCAAGTACGCCACCGACGCCCTGGCCCAGATCGTCGAGAACGCCGCCGTCGCCATGCGATAAGCCCGGGCATCAAGCAGCCACGGATCAATCGCAAAGCCCACGGATGACGGATGCCGGGCGCCAATACGCCAAGGCCGCATCCCCCTGAGGATGCATGCCTACGTCTTCTTGGTTTCTTAACCCAACGCCCACCAACACAACGCGCCGAGGCCCGCGGCCACCGGCAGCGTCGTCACCCAGGCCAGCACGATCGTCACGATCATCCTCCATCGACCCCGCCCGCTCGCCGCGCCGATCCCGATCAAGCTCCCGCAACTCACGTGCGTCGTGCTCACCGGCACGCCCCACTTGCTCGCCACGATCACCAGAAACGCCGTGTTGAGGTTCGCCGTGAACGCCTGCCCGTCGTTCATCCCCGTGATCCGGTGGCTCATCGTTTCTGCCACCCGTCGCACCGCCAACAGGCCGCCCGCCAGAATCCCGATCCCGACGATGACCACCGCCTGCCAGTCCGTCAGAAAGCTGAGCCCGATCATGAGCGCCGCGACCTTCGGCGTGTCGTTCAGCCCCCGCGCGAAACTCACCGCCCCGGCCGTCAGCAGGTGGCACTTGTCCAGCACCCACTGCGCATTGAACCCCAACACCCGGCCGCCGTACCGCTCCACGCACTCCTCCTCCTCCTCCGCCGTCAGCGTCACCCCCGTCCTCGCCATGGCCAACGCGCCGTCGCCGCCCACCGAGACCGGCACCGCCTCCTCGCCCACGCACAAACACGTTGTTTTCTCGATCCCCGCCGCCCGCCGCAGCCCCGTGAACATGAGATACAACACCGCCGCCAGCCCCACCGCGATCACCGGCGACGCCAACAGCGGGTAGAAAAACTTCTTCCAGACCGCCAGCCATTCCAACCCGCCGCCCGCCGCACCGATCCCGAGGATCGACCCCACCATGGCGTGCGTCGTCGAGATCGGCATCGCCAGCCGCGTCGCCAGCAACACCGTCGTCCCCGCCGCCACCCCCACGCACGCCGGGAAGCTGGACGACTGCCAGATCGCGTCGGCCACGATCCCCTGGCCCTTGAACTTGCTCGCCAGTTCCGCCCCGATCCAGATCGCCGCGACCGACCCCAACGCCGTGGCCACCCCCGCGTAGACCACCGCCGGCTTCAGCCGCATCACGCCGCTGCCGATCAGCGTCGCCACGCCCTTCGAGTTGTCGTTGGCCCCGTTCGCGAACGCCAGTCCAATCGCCGCGCCCGCGACGATCCCGATCAACAACCATTCCAGCAAAACACGCTCCCTGTGCGAAGAGGCCAACCGGTGCGTGTCACCGGCACATGGACATCGTTCCCAAAATTTTCACGCCGATCTAAAACGCGTCTCACGCGGCTCGTCTCACCGACCGCGCGCGTAAGCATAGACACGCCCTCGCAGAACGCTCGCCGGTTCCCCAGAAAGAACGCTTTCACGTTCGCCGGCGCCCCCGCTCGTCGCGCACGCCGGCCATGATCTCGAACACTTCCGCCACCCGCTTCGTCTGCGTCTCCGCCCGCTTCGCCGACGCCACGCGATACGCCAGCCCCCGCCGCTTGCCCGGCGTCAGCGCCTCCCACCGCGCCCGCATCTCGGCGTCCTGCTTCAGCGCCGCCGCCAGAACCGCCGGCACGTCGACCGCGTCCTGACGGTCCACCCGAAACCTCACCCGCAGCCCGCTGCCCAGACCCGCGCCCATCGATTTGAGCTGTTTCCGCGAGAGCAGCAGGTACCACCGCCGCTCGCCCCGCGTCCCCGGTACCGCCTTCCCGGGCACGGGCATCAAGGCGGACGCAAACTCGATTTCGTTCATCTCTCCCGTGACCCGCAGCCTCGGATACGCCTTCAACGGCAGGTCGTCCTGCATGGCTTCCGGCAGCCAAACCACCGTGTAGACGTACCGACCGCTGCCGACGTCGTACTCGCAGACCTCACCCTCGAAAGTGTGCGGGTAATACATCGCCATCGGCAAACCCTCGCGGGGCCAACGCCCCCCGTCAAGCCACGAAACGCCGAACGTTCTCGACCCGCTCGACGCCCCCGGAAGTTGACGTTTCCTCGATCCGCCGCGACACGTCGTAGCCGCCCGCGGGGAATGGAGGGCGACTCGAAGAAGATCAGGATCCGCGGGCGCGGCCGGTCAACTGCAGCAGGTGGTTAGCCCGCCTCGGAGTTACTAAAAAATCGACCAAGGCGCTGATCTCCGTGATAAAGATTGCATTCCAGGTGAGGTCTCATCTCACAAGATAGATCGATGAAGGCCATCGCTTCTTCACGAGTAGCAAAGTTGACAGATTGATCTTCGTCAACATTGATATCCGATCGCCATCTCGCGCCATCAGGCTTGCAGACTATGCCTGTCGATAGTTCACATACGACTACACGGAATGGGCCAGAAGAAGTCATGCCGGACTAACGTCAAAGGCTCAGTTACCGGCCGCCCGCGGAAGTGGGCTACCAACCGACAACACCATTTTATTCGCGGGCGTCGCCGGTCAACTGCAGCCGGTGGCTAGCTGTCGTCTCGGAGTGGTCCCACGATCACGGCACCATTGGGCAACAGGATACTGTCAAACGCAAATACAAAGCCATCCCATCGATCCGTCACGGTGAATAAGCACTGCCACAACTCGTGGTTCTCATCGAACTCGCATTCTGCAACCAAGCCGAGGACCGTCTTGGAATGTTCGATCAACATGACCGCATCGTCAGCACGACTAGCTGGCTCGTCGAGTGACCGAACGTATCCCGCGAATCCGTCCAGGTGTGCCGGGATGTCAGATTGTGCCATTACGTTGAAACGAACAGGATGTCCGTCGACGAGGCAGTCGAAGTATTCGCTGCTGTCGCCACCCCTGTGGTGTTGACCGTCTGCGAAGACTTCGCGGAGATCGATGTCATCGTGAGGTAGATATAGGGCGGCGTTCGCAGGCATGCTAAAGCAGCTAACGTCAAAGGCTCGGTTGCCGGCCGCCCGCGGAAGTGGGCTACCAACCGACAACAACACTCTACTCGCGGGCGTCGCCGGTCAACTGCAGCCGGTGGTTAGGCGGCAAGGAGTTTCAATAAACCAGCAATCCCGACGATGGCCAGAGCAATGCAGGTCATGAAATCCATTAGCCCAAATGGGCATGAGTCCCATTGCGGAGCAAACGCGATGAGGACTAAAGCGACGATTAGTGCAATCCATTGATGGCCCAGTGCAATGGTCAACCCAATCGCTATCGCTCCGACGATTGTCGGGGCAGTTGGTGGGCAAATCGTTGGCATAGACTGAACCAGACGAGCATATCTCCAGCCAAGCGAGTTATTTTGCGGAGTCGTCATGCCGCCTAACGTAATTCGGCTCAGTTGCCGGCCGCCCGCGGGAAGCAGGCTCCAAACCGACAGCAACATTCTATTCGCGATCACGTCCGGTCAACTGCAGCCGGTGGTTAGGTGACATCTTCTGATCGCGGGTAGATGGTCACGATGACCGCGGCATTTAGGTCTGCGACGCTTCGAATAGTGTCAGGATGAATGATCGCTCGAAAGTTTCGAGGTGTGTCGCCTGATTCGAACCCAATATCGAAGGTGCGGGATACAGCCCGATCCCAGATTCCCCTCGCCTCGGTCTCAAGATTCTCCAGCAGCATGCAGAAAGTGGCAATAGTTGATTCGGCGTCGCCGCTGGAGCCTGGTAGTTCAAAACTTGCTTCGTGGAGGCCGCGCGATTGCCCTTGGTAAAGGACGTGAATCTCCTCGCTAAGATCGGTGATTAGTGCTTCGAGCGGTTCCCGAGCTTCGATCTCGACATCGACATTAAGGAATCGTATGTCGCTCATGCCGCTTAACGTCAAAGGCTCAGTTGCCGGCCGCCTGCGGAAGCAGACTCCATACCGATAACACAATTATCCATCGCGGGCGTCGCCGGTCAACTGCAGC
>JBCDDH010000017.1:0-52835 GCA_039180415.1 Planctomycetota bacterium
CTCGAACCGATCTTCGATCAGCTCGCCGTCGATCAGTCCGTTCTCGGCCGCCTCGGTGTGCGGCTGCTCGGTGACGGGGTGGACGAAGTCGCTGAACGCGAAGAGCGCTTTGTAATCGGCTCCCCGCTCTTTCAGCTTCTGCCGGATCACGTTGAAGTACGCCAAGCCGGCCACCCTCGACGTTGCGACGATCATCGCCTTTGCCCGGCCGCCGATCCGGTGTTTCACCCGCTCCTCGAAAAGCCGGAGCATCACCTCGGCCTTGTATTGGATGAGTTCGTCGTCCTGAAACGCCACGTTTTTCAACGCTTTGGCTACGACGCCTGGCGGGTAAAGCGTTTCCTGTTCGGCCAGCGGAATCACCGGACAATCAAGGTGATACAGCGTTTTGTATGACACGATGCTCTGCGCTACGTCCACGATGTACCCCTCGTGGATCGCCTCGGCCTCGTGGTACGTGTCGAACGGCTTGCCGAAGAGCTTGACCGTTGCGGCCGACGGCGTGGCGGTGAACGCCACG
Source organism: Planctomycetota bacterium (assembly GCA_039180415.1). Taxonomy (GTDB): domain Bacteria; phylum Planctomycetota; class Phycisphaerae; order Phycisphaerales; family Phycisphaeraceae; genus CAZIXN01. Next base: position 521 of record JBCDDH010000017.1, read on the forward strand.
AAGAGTTGGTTGAGGTCGTGCCGCCGTATCGCGCGGGCGATCTGGTCTTGCGGGTCTTCATCTTCGTCTGCGTCGTGCGTGTCTGCGTCGGGGATTGCCGCGGTGTCCTCCCGGAAAGGCGTCCGGATCGCCGTCGCCATCCTGCCCTCCTGCGAGCGGTGTGCCTCGTCAATGAGGAACGCCACCCGCAAATCCTTGAGCCCGTTGTCTTCGCTGAGCCGGTCGAGGATGGCGGAGAATTTCTGCTGCGTGGTGACGATGATCTGCTCGCGGTCGCGTAGGAACCGGCCCAAATCACCCGATCGCTTCGCGAAACGAGTCACGTCTCTCAGGTGGGCGAACTTTTCCAAGTCGTCGCGGATGTTCTTATCCAACGACTTTCGGTCGGTAATCAGGAACACTGTGTTGACCATCTTCTCGGTGGTGCCCGGCTTGTACAGGCTGTGCAACCGATCGGCCAGCCAACACATCGTGAGCGTCTTGCCCGAACCCGCGGAATGGTTGATCAGGAACTTGCGCCCCACGTCGCCGGTGTCTGCAAAATGCCGCTGCGTTTCGTCAGCGATCTTCTCCACGCACCGCCGCTGGTGGTAACGGGGAAACAGCGTCCGGGCCACCCGCTCGGGCCGGTCGAGCGTCGCCGCCTGCTTCGGGGCATAGACCAGGTCGAACGCCACCGCCCGCAACAGGCTCTCCCGCCCCAAGACCTCGCGGTACAGGAACTCAACCGGATACTCCCCGTCCGTCTGGGCTTGGTTCGTCAGGCCGGTATTGAACCACAGGAAGTTGCCTTCGTCGCTCGGGTCGGTCGCGGCTTGCACATCGGCGGTGTCGGCCGCGAAGTGCAGGAACGGCAGTTGGAAGAGTCGGTCGGCGTGGTCCCGGTTGGCGTACTGCTTGACCGCGTCGAAGACGTTTTGGTTCGCCTCGTGCTTGACTTCGAGCGTCACGATCGGCAGACCGTTGAGGAAAAACACGAAATCGATCTCGTGCCCCCCCGGCCCGAAGTGGTAATTGGGCCGGAAGGCGATCCGGTTCTTGGCGTACAAGTCGCGGGCGGCGCTCTGTTCCGAACGCGGCGGCGGGAAGCAGAGCTTGAACTCGTGGCCCCGTACGCTGAGGCCCGAACGCAGCAGCGTCCACAGCGGACGCCGATCGACCTCGGCCCGCAGCTCCCGGAAAACCTCGTCGCGGGCGTCCGTCGCGTAGTCGCTTTCGAGCCGGGCCACCGTGTCCGGCTGGGTCTCCCGCAGAAAGTCCCAGAGATGGTTTTCGGCGCAGTGATACGCCCGGTCGGTAATGTCGGCCTGGGTGAGCGCCACGTAACCGTGCTCGCGGACCAGGAAGTCGGCGATGTGCCTTTGGAACGTGATTTCCGGCGGGTCAGGCATCGGAAGTGACCTGCTGTACGTCGGCGTCGGAGATCCGGCGTTGCCCCGTCACGCACTCGTGGATCAGGGACTTGCGGTAGGCTATGAGGGTGGTGATCTGTTGTGTAATCACTTCTTGCAGCCGAGAGACTTTTTTATTTTCACAATCGAGATAGCGCACGATATCTGCTTGCTCGCTCACAGGCGGCACCGGAATTTCAAGGTATGCGTATTTTACAGCACTGATGTTAGGAATCGTAGCTTGCGTGAAGATCAAGTCTTTCCATGACTCGTAAGCACTAGATTTGGTGTAAAGGTATAAAAATTCTGGCATCAGTTTCTGGGTGGATGCCCTGGCTTTGATTAAGTACCCCGCATAACAAGCCGGCCCTTCAAATCCTCGAAAAATGAAGGACTTGCCGACGGTCGCCCCGCTTCGCGCAAGAAGAATGTCGTTCTCAACGAGTGGTGCATCGGCTGCGATCTCGGTCGGTAGTGAACGGAACGTATCTTCCTTCAAGAATCCATCGTCACCAAAGTCGGTAATGCGTATGTACCTTGGATTCTCCGGATTAGAATCCGTTCCTGATTCGTTGAGTCCGTACGACAACGGTTCATCAAGCAGTCGCTTGAGTTTGGCGATTTTCCAATGTACGGGCATTTCCCCGAGATAGTCGACGCCGGAATCTTCTTTAGTTACATCTGAATTCAAACCAGCCGTTACCGCCTTTTGGATGATGGACCTGCGGAGGGCGTCGAGGGTTTCGCGTTGCTTGCGTTTCGCGTCGATCGCCTGGTCGATGGCCGCGCAGCTCGCATCCAGATACGCCGCGATCCGTTGCTGCTCGTCAAGCGGGGGTAACGGAAACTGAATATCGTGGGCATCGCGGCTTGCGAGACCCGGGACAGGTGAATCTCGCATCTTCTCATCAACGGTTGACACAAGCAGAGCGTAGAAAAGCCATCGTAAGTTACAACGGGAACACGTCTGATCAACGCCATAGGCGGTATCAATCACGAATGCATCGCCGCTGGTGTAGGTAACTTTTCCGTATGAACCCTTTCGTCCCACAACCAGTCCTGGCCCCGCGAGATTAGCTTGGTCGTGGTTTCCCACCACGCCGTTTGATCCAAAGACTGGGATGTCTCCCGGCTTACGCTCATCAACCGCTAAGGAGTCGCCATAGCAAAGTGTTGCGGCTCTCTTGAGACGCCTCACTTGCCAGCTTTCGGGCACCGAGTTCGAAAACCATTTCATAAATTGACCTGTGCCAACCCCTTCAACAACCCTTCCGCCTCTTTTTCCAAATCCCAGAATTGCTGGAGCAGGTCGTCGACCGGCGGCGGCGAAGAGTAGCGATAAAAGTATTTGTTGGGCAGGATTTCGTAGCCGAGTTGCGGCCGGTCTCCCCAGCGGATGATGGGTTTTTCGATCTCACGTTCCAAGAACGCGGGGATGTACTCGTTCGGGTTCCCATCGGCGTCGAATGCGATGTACTCGTCATCCTTGACGTAGTGACGGTGCGTGTACTCGACCTCGGTGTCGAGCTTTTCGACGGCGGCGGCGGTGAGCTTGCCCATCTCGTCGCCGAAGCGTTCGGCGATCTGGGCTTTGTAGAGCTTGAGGAAATCGTCGTCGGGGCCGAGCGTGAGGTCGAAGGCGTGCGGCGTGCGGGTCTGCGGGCTGGTGACGCGGATGTGGAGCGTCATCTCGCTGTCGTAGAACGCTTGCTTGTTGCGGACGTTGGTGGACTTGAACTGGACGGGAAACAGTTCGGTGATCGTGGCGGGCCGGTCGCGTTCGTCGGTCTGCCAGAACACGACCTCGACCTTGTGGAAGGCGAAATCGGCGGCGGTGAAGAGGCGGACGTCCGGGTCGGGGTCGTCGGTGTAATCGTTCCAATCGCGGCGGTAGCGGTCTTCGATCCACCGGCGGTGGCGTTCGACGATGCGGTTGCGCTTGTTGCCGAAGGATTTGGGTTCTTTCTCGAACTGCTGCCGGGCGTCGAGGATCATGACGCGGCCATCGCGGCCCAGCGCGGCGCGGTCGTTGCGGAGCAGCCAGATGTAGGTGTAGATGCCGGTGTTGTAGAACAGCTCGTTGGGGAGCATGACGATGGCGTCGAGCCAGTCGTTTTCGAGGATCCAGCGGCGGATTTCGCTCTCGCCTTCGCCGCAGTCGCCGTTGCTCAGGGGCGAGCCGTTGAAGATGATGGCGGTCTTGCTGGTGCCTTTCTCGGGGTTTTTCTGTTTGGCGAGGATGGTCTGGAGGAACAGGAGCGAGCCGTCGTTGATGGAGGGCATGCCGGCGGCATAGCGGGTTTTCTTGAGTTTCTCGGCCTGGGTCTGGTAGCCGTCCTTGCCGCCCCAGGTGACGCCAAAGGGCGGGTTGCTGAGCATGTAGTCGAAGTGGTGGGCGGCTTTGGTTTCGGGGAATTGGTCGCCGGGTTCTTTGCTTTGGGGGTCGTGGGGGATGAGCGAGTTGCCGGAGCGGATGGTGGCCTGCGCTTCGCCGCGGATGAGGGCCTCGGAGCGGGCGATGGCGTAGGTCTCGTCCATCAGCTCGGTGCCTTGGAGCGTTACCAGCTTGTTGACGCGGTTGCGTTCGTCGTCGTTGGCGGCTTTTTCGAGGAGGTGCTCTTTGGCGACGTAGAGCATGCCACCGGTGCCGCAGGCGGGGTCGTAGATGGAGGTGTGCTGGGTGGGGATGGGGATTTCGAGCAGTTCGACCATGAGGCGGATCACTTCGCGGGGGGTGAAGTGGTCGCCGGCCGCTTCGGCGTGGGCTTCCGAGAAGCGGCGGAGGAGCTCTTCGTAGATGTAGCCCATTTCGAGGCTAGAGAGCGCGTCGGGGCCGAGGTCGAGTTTGGAATACTGGTTGAGGATCGGCGAGAGACGGGCGTTCTTGACCATCTTGCCGACGACGGCGCGGTAGTCGAAGGCGTCCAGAATGTCCTGAATGTTGTCGGAGAAGCCGTTGAGGTAGGCCCGGTAGTTCTGTTCGAGGAGGGTGGGGTCCTCCTCGGTGATCTTGCGGAGCGTCCAATCGGTGGCGTTGGAGAAGCCGGGGGACTGTTTGGGATTGAGTTCGAGCTTCTTGATCAGGTCGTCGAGCTGCTTGTCGGTGTAGGACTTCTTCTTGGAGCGGAGTTCGGCGGCTTTGCGTTCGCGCCATTGCATCAAGACGCATTCGAGGCGTCGGATGGTGATGATCGGTAGAACAACGACCTGGTACTCGTGGGCCTTGAATTTGCCACGGAGACGTTCGGCCGACTTCCAAATTTCGTCGGTGAGGTTGTTGAGGCGGGCTTTGTCGAGGTGGGACGTAGTTTCCGAAACTGCCATAACGTGAAAGAATAACCTGAGTAGGGATTGGTCATCGGTACCTTTCGGGGATGATGCTCCTCCCCATCAAGGCACCGACTGACTACCTACACGAGTGCGTCGTGCCGGAGGTGTATCAGTGGGCGATCGGGCAGGCGGAGGCGTCGGCGCGGCGGGTGCGGCAGATGTTGGCCGAAGCGTTCGGGCAAGACGGAGTCAAGGTGCCGGTTCGGTCGGTTTTGCTGGTCGTCGGGTGGTGGGTCGAGGAGCAGGGGCAGGATTTGCGAGCGCCCGGAGGGTTGTGGGCACTCAACCCAAAAAATTTTTATCGGCACGCGAACCGGGCAAGCGACTGTTAGAGCGATACAGATTCGGGGCGGTACGCGGAGCACCTGCGGCACGTCGTGCGGCGGGCGATGCGGGACGAGGCGTGATGCACGAGAGGAAGGCGATTAGCTGCCGGTTTGGCGTTTGGCGGCTTTGAGGAGGAGGGTGCGGGCCCAGTCGGAGGCGGTCTGGTCCTTGGCTTCGGCGGCGGCTTCGATGAGTTCGCGTTCCGCTTCGCTTAAACGGATTTGGAAGCGGTGGGTTCTACGCTCGGACTCGGGCTTGTTGGGGCGTCCTGCGGGCATGAGCGTTCGTATCCTCGCGCAAGTTTCCGTAAATTTTTAGGCAGACATTTATTGACAGCCGAAAAATACGTCTGTACATTATTTTCACGCATCCGAACGTCGGAGCGACATCTAAAGCGGGCCGCCGAGGTGGTGGAACACCGTCGACGGCCCTGATCACCCCGATGTGAGGACATCGAGATGACTAGCGATACAGGGTATCGGGAATCGGTTTTTGTGACGTCGGCGGACCTCGGTCGGCCGGCGGAACTGGTCGTCGTGCCCGGGACGCCCGTGGTGGATACGGCCGATCAGGTCTTCGGCGTCGCCGTGGCCGTCACGTCGTCGTTCTGCCTCATGTGCCCCCACCCCCACCCACCCCGAGCACGCGATCACGAAGACGACGAGGGCGAGATGAGCGGCGACGAAATGGACGATCTTCCGGGGGTGGGTGGGGCGGTGTACGCGGTGGCGTGGCGGGACGTGGCGGTGGGGAACGTGTGTGCGGCCCCGGCGGCGCTGCCGCGCTCGGTCCGTCGGCGGGACCAGGGGGACAGCTACGCCCTGATCCTCCAATACATCGACCACGCCCAGGCGTTCGGGGCGCTCAAGGTGCTCCGCGCGGCGCGGCGAACCCTGTTGCGAAAATTGACCCGCCGGTAGCGCCGGGGATCAGAGGTCCATGCTCGTTGCAGCGCCGTTGAGCCGCCCCTAAGAGCAGATCCCGGCGCACGGCGGAGCGGGTCGACGCACGAAGGGTCAGTGCGTGTGGCCTTCGTGGTCGTGGTGGTCGTGGTCGTGGTCGTGGGCGGCGTGGGCGTCTTTGCCGAAGTATTGGTGTTTGAAGGTTTCGAGGCTGGCTTTGAGGCTTTCGACGTGGGTCGTGTCGACGGTCTGCTTGCACTTCATGGCGTAGACGATGATCTCGTGCAGCGACTTGAGCTTGGCGAAGTAGGCCTCGTGTTCGGATTCGTCTTCGGGGAACTTGATGCGCTGGGCGAGGAAGTATTCCTGGGCTTCCGCTTGGATCTTGGTGGCGTGCGATTCTTTGTTGGCGACCCAGCGGGCGAGCTGTTGGGCGGATTGGGCGTCGGACTTCCCGGTGAGCTCGGTGATCTGGGCCATCGCTTTTTCGACGGTGGCGACGTGCTGGGCGAGCTCTTCAAACTTCAACTCGTCGCCGTAGATGCCGCAGGGCACCTGGCAGTGGGCGTCGGCCTTTTCGGGCGTGAGCAGCGGGGTGGCCACGGCCAGCGCGAGCCCGGCGAAGAGAACAATCGAAAGCGTGCGGGGGCGGGTCGTCATGGCGGAGGTTCCTTGCCGAGGGGGCGTGAAGGCGAGTGAGAACATCGGTTGTGATCCTATCCCCTGGCCGACTGATGCGCTTAAACCCGAATCTGAGTCCGAGCGTGTCGTGAACGTTTGGGCGAGAACCCGGTTTCCGTTTGGGAGACCGATCGGTGAAGAAGGCGAGATCGACGGGCGAGCCGATGGCGTTCGCTCTGCGGCAAGCGGGGGCGGGGACGCCGGCGGGACCAGGGGGACAGCTACGCCCTGATCCTTCAGCACATCGACCACGCCCAGGGGTTTGGGGCGTTGAAGGTGTTGCGGAAGGCGCGGCAGACGTTGCTGCGGCGGTTGACGCGGGGGTGAGGCGGACGGGGGTGGGGGTGGCCTCGGTGATCGTCGTTAGTGGGCGTTCGCCAAGTCGGCGACTTCTTGCCAGTTCACGGGGCGGTCGAGTTCGGCGAGCATGTCGGCTTGGCCGACGACGGTGGGCTTCGTGATCCACTCCATGCGGTTGTCGCGGCGGTGGGCGGAGCGACGGAAGGAGATTTCGCCGTTGGCGATTTCGAGGGACTGCCAGCCGGTTGAGGTGTGGAAGACGCCCTTGAGGCGGAGCACCTGGTTGTCGCCGATGCCTTGCTGGCCGATGCGCATGAGGTTCACGAGGAGGGTCTGTTCGTCGAATTGCCGGTCGGCGTCGAGGATGAAGCCGCCGGGGTGGATCGTGGGGTCGTGGTCGTGGTGATGATGGTGCTCGTCGCCGTCGTGATCGTGATGGTGGTGGTGGTGGTGGTGATGGCCGTCGTGGTGGTCGTGGTGGTGGTGGTCGCTCGCCGATTCGCAGCCGCCGGCTTTCTGGGCGGGGGGTTCTTGGGAGCGACGAAAAACTTCGGCGGGGAGTTGGCCGTGGGTGGTGGTGACGACGCGGAGCTTGGGCGGGTCGAGTTGCTCGGCCCACCGTTTGGCGCGGTCGATCTTGGCGTCGTTGGTTTGGTCGCAGCGGTTGAAGACGAGGATGTCGGCGGCCTCGCTGAACATGTGGAAGTAGGGCATCCGCTCGAACATCTCTTCGTCGAAGTCGGGCGTGCTGAGCAAGACGATGGACGGGTGCAGGGTGAGGTTGAGCTCGGCTTGTGCGCCGCGGAGCAGGTCGATGACCTGGGCGGGGGTGGCCATGCCGCTGGGCTCGATGATGAGGCGGTCGACGGGTTGGTCGGGGTCCTGGGTGAGGCGTTTGATGCAGTTGGGGAGCTCGGCGAGCATGGTGCAGCAGATGCACCCGCCGGGGACGTTGAGGACTTGGGTTTGCGGGGCCTCGGCCTGGAGGGTGGTGCTGTCGAGGCCGACGGGGCCGAAGTCGTTCACGAGGACGCCGACGCGTTGGTGGCCGGCGTGCTCGCGGAGGTAGTTGAGGATCGCGGTGGTCTTGCCGACGCCGAGCGGGCCGGCGACGATGTGGCAGGGGATGGGGGACGGGGTGGGCGACATCCGGTGGGGGGCCTGAGGGGCGGGGCTTAGAGCTTGGTGGGGTTCGGGGCGTCGCCGTAGACGGCTTTGGGGTCGAACACCTTTTCGGTTTCGGTGAACGAGAGGGGTTGGCCGGCGTCGCCGCCGACGGGCACCGCGCGGTAGAAGCAGGAGCGGTAGCCGACGTGGCAACTGGCGCCGCCCTGGACGTCGGCGCGGATCCAGACGCAGTCCTGGTCGTCGTCGATGCGGAGTTCGCGGACGCGCTGGACGAGGCCGCTGGTCGCGCCTTTGTGCCAGATGCATTTTCGGCTGCGGCTCCAGTAGACGGCTTCGCCGAGCTCGATGGTTTTGGTGAGGGCCTCGGCGTTCATGTAGGCGTGCATGAGCACCTCGCCGGAGGTGTAGTCGGTGGTGACGACGGGGATCAGGCCGTGCTCGTCGAACTTGGGGGCGAGGTCGTGGCCTTCCTCGACTTGTTGAACGGACTGTCGTGGGGCGAAGGTGAGTGTGTTCATGACGGCTGTTTATGTGGTTGGGTCTAGATTGTGGATCTTGGGCTGTGAGATGGGTTCCGTGGGATCGTGGCGTGCGTCGGGCGGGGGGTTAGCCGGCGTCCGGATCATTGGCTTTGATGCAGTCGCTGCAGCGGCCATAGAGCGTGAGCTCGTGGTCTTCGAGGGCGAAGCCTGGCGGGGCGAGGTCGGCGATGCCATCGGGGGAGCGGGGCACGTCGAAGGCGTCGCCGCAGTTGCGGCAGACAAAGTGGGGGTGGTGCGCGGGGTGGCCGCGGTCGGTGAGTTCGTAGCGGACGTCCTGGCGGCCGAGCTCGACGGTGCAGACGTTGCCGGCCTCGAGCATCCGTTTGAGTTGGCGGTAGACGGTGGCGATGCCGAGGGTCGGAGCTCGTGCGGAGGCGAGGTCGAGTATCTCACACGGCCGGAGCGGGCCCGGGGCGTTGCGGAGGGCCTCGACGATGGCGGTGCGTTGGCTTGTGAGTCGATTGCTCATGGTTGCCGCCAGTTGGGCCGGGGTGCATTGGGGCAGAGAAATGTTTTTATACTAATGATACTCGTTTCTCAATTGAGGATGAATCGGCTCCGGGGCATCGCTGGCGTATTGCTGGGCGAAATAGGGCCAGGGGGTATGGAAGCGACGTTTGAGGTTGGGCGTCGGATTGGTTCCGGTGATGGCAAGGAGGCTCGATGCGACGGATTGTTTCGCTGTTGCCCGCGACAACGGAGATCGTGATGCGGCTGGGGGCGGGCGATCGGCTCGTGGGGGTGAGTCACGAGTGCCGGCCCCCGGAAGATGCGGGCGTTGCGGAGTCACGGCTTCCGGAGGTTCTCACGTGGTCGAACGTGCGGACGGCGGAGGATGGGGCTTCCGGGGGGGAGATCGACGCGGAGGTGCGGGACGTGTTGGGGCGGGGGGAGCCGATCTTTGGGTTTGACGCGGAGCGGTTCGCGGCGCTGGAGCCGGACGTGGTGCTGACGCAGTCGTTGTGCAACGTGTGTGCGTTGGACGGGGCGGTGGTGCAGCGCGCGGTGCGGGGTTTGAAGAAACCGGCGCGGTTGTTGGAGTATGCGCCGACGATGTTGGGTGAGATCGCGGCGGGGGTGGAAGCGATCGGGGCGGCGGTCGGGGAGCCGGGGGCGGGTCGGCGGGAGGCGGAGGGGATGCGGCGGCGGTTGGAAGAGGTGGCGGCGCGCGTGGAGGGCCGGCCGAGGCTGGAGGTGGTTTTCCTGGAGTGGTTGGAGCCGTTGTTTGGTTGTGGGCACTGGCTGCCGGAGATGGTGGAGGCCGCGGGGGGGCGGGAGTTGATCGGGCGGACGGGCGCGCGGTCGCGGACGGTCTTAGCGGAGGAGGTGTTGGCGGCGGACCCGGAGGTGTTGTTGGTGTGCTGCTGCGGGTGGCCGGCGGAGCGGACGGAGCGGGCGTGGCGGCGGTTGTTGGACGGTGATCCGCGGTTCGGGCGGCTTCGCGCGGTGCGGCGTGGGCGGGTGCACGTGTTGGGGGCGGCGGACGGGTTGACGGAGCCGGGGCCGGGGTTGGCGGAGGATTGCGCGGGGTTGGTGGGGTTGATTCACGGGCGGGGCGGTGTGGCGGGCGAGCGGATGAACCGAAGCCGCCAGACGAGTGTGTGAACCGGAGCGCGGGGGTGGGGTGTACGCGGTGGCGGGATGTGGCGGTGGGCAACGTTTATGCGTCCCCGGCGTCGTTGCCGCGCTCGGTGCGTCGGCGGGACCAGGGGGACAGCTACGCCCTGATCGTTCAGCACCTCGACCACGCCCAGGGTTTCGGGGCGTTGAAGGTGCTCCGTACGGGGCGCAAGGCGCTGCTGCAAAGGTTGACGCGCCGGTAGGTCTCAGGGGTTGGACGTCAACGCGCTTGGCTTTGTCATGGAGTGGCCCCTACGAGCCGGCCGCGGCGACGCATCGCCGAGGGGCGGCTCTACGAAAACACCGGCGCTATCATCGACATCGCAAGGCGGTTTAGCCTCGCTCAAGACCCTGCTAACCGGGACCAGTCACGCCGTCGGTTCTTATTCGTAGATCGAGCAAGCCAACAAAGGGCAATGGAAGTGAACCAGTCAAGCACGACAGAAACAGACAGCCCTCTTGAAGGCAAACGCGCCCTTGTCCTTGGCGCGAGCCGCGGCATTGGCGCGGCGATCGTCCGGCGGTTGGCCTCGGACGGTGCGGATGTGACCTTCACCTTCGCCAACGCCCGCGAAGCGGCCGATACGCTCGCGCAAGAGACCGGCAGCACACCCAAGCAGGTCGACAGCACCAACCGGGATGCGTTGATTGAAGCCGTTGCGAGCGAAGGCGATCTGGACATCCTGGTCGTTTCGGCGGGCAAGGCCGTCTGGGGTGACCCGCTCGAGCTCGATCCCGATGAGGTTCAAGGCAGCTTCGATTTGAATATCAACGCCGTCTATTTCGCGATCGCCGAGGCCGGTCGACGGATGAAAACTGGTGGGCGTGTCGTCGTCATCGGGTCCACGAGCGGCCAGCGCGTTCAGTTCGGCGGGCAAACCGCCTATGCCGCCGCCAAGGCCGCGGTCGACGGGATGGCGCGTGGGTTTGCCAGGGACTTTGGCGACCGTGAGATCACGGTCAACGTCGTCGCCCCGGGGCCAACCGACACCGAAGCGAACCCCGCAGACAGCGGCCAGGCCGAGATGCTGCGGCAACTGATGACCATCAAGCGCTACGGCAAGCCCGCCGAGATCGCAGGCGCGGTGTCGTATCTCACCGGCCCTGAGGCCTCGTTCATCACCGGGACCACGTTGATGATCGACGGCGGATTCGGGCTGTGAGCGAAACCCCCTAAGCGACGCCGAACTGAATCGACCCCCATCACGCCCGAGGAGGGCGGTTCGCCGGTTTGATCGAACGACGGACGCGTTCCCGGCGTTTGAGGTCGCCTGCCCTAGGCCCCGTGCCACCATTCAACTGCGGCGGGCTTCCGGAGGGCGCAGCTAGGTGCCTTGGGTGCTTTGGGTCCCTTGGGGGACGCGATTTTGAGTGCTTTAAGTACATTTCTCAAATTGTTTTATGTGAAACAATTGTTTGTGCTATTGCCCTTCCGCGGTAATTCTGTACATTGGTGTCCAGAGGTCTGTAAGTCCGATTTATTGGGGCACAAGTTTCCAGCGAAATCCGAGGAGGACTGCGAGCGGCTCCATCGCCAACCGCTCACGACTGTTGGTTGAGATACGGCTGAGGTTTGACGGGTAGCGGCCGCTTGGCCGTCACCGAGAAGATCATCGAACGGTTTCAATCTCGGCCCAGTGACCGGGCCACATCGACCCTTCGCTTCGGCATCGGGTGACCTCGGGGGTATTTCTTCCCGATCTCATCGCCGGTAGACGGAGTGGTCGCGAGGGGGACGCTTTCCGGCCAGTTATCAGAGGACTCCATGATCCGTAAAAAGACCTGTCGCACGGGAATGTTCGCCACGGCTCCGCGTATGGAAACACTCGAGCCACGCACGCTGTTCAGCGCCGATTTCATCGCTCCATGGGACTCCGGCGTGCTGAACGTGACCGATTACGGCGCGATCCCCAACGACGGGATCGACGACACCGCCGCGATCCAGGCCGCGCTCGACGAAGCCACGCTGAGCCAGGACGGAGCGTTCATCGACGGGCGGCAGCGCAAGGCGACCGGCCGGATCGTTTACCTGCCCGACGGGGTCTACGACGTTTCCGACACGCTCACCTTCATCGGCAACCAGCGCCGGGTGATCGTTCAGGGCGAGAGCCGGGACGGAACCGTCATCCGGTTGAGTGACAACAACCCCGATTACGCGACGCCCGACGTGAGCCAGCCCAAGGCGGTGCTGTCTACCGGGAACCAGCCGGGGCAGGGCTTCCGCAACGCGATCCGGGACCTGACGGTCGACGTCGGCTCGGGCAACGCCGGGGCGGTGGGGATCGAGTTCAACGCGAACAACCAGGGCTCGATCCGCGACGTGAAGATCGCCAGCAGCGACGCGAACGGCGCGGGGCTGTACGGCCTGGACCTCTCGGTCAACGCCCAGGTCGGGCCGTTTTACATCGAAGACTTGGAAGTCGTCGGGTTTGATTACGGGGTCTATGACGGAGATCGGCCGGGCACCATCGGGGCGGGCAGCCGCAGCATCACGGCCGATGGTCTGGTACTCAAGGACCAGCACCTCGCGGGCTTGCGGAACGAGAATCAGCTCTGGAACATCCGTGACTTCTACAGCAAGAACACCGGCCCGGCGATCGAGAATACCGGGAACCTGTCCGTGCTCAATCTGATCGACGCGACGCTCGTCGGGGACGGCAGCACGGACGCAGCGATCGACGTGAGTTCGGTGGCGTATCTGCGTGACGTCACGGCCACCGGCTACGCGTGGACGGCGGACAACCGGGGCACCGGCCCGGCCGCGGACCTCGCGGCGGGCATGCTCGACGGCGAATGGACGACGTTTGACGCGGTGAGCCAGTTTGCTTCGCCCGAGGTCTCGTTGAATCTCGACGTGTTCGACGAGCCCGACATCGCCTTTGAGAACGATCTGAACAAGTGGGCGAACCCGCTCGACTACGGCGCGGCCGGGGACGGGGTGACCGACGACACCGCCGCGATCCAGGCCGCATTGGACGACCCGACGAAAACCACGCTGTATTTCCCGGGCGGCAAAATCTTCCGTATTGACGGCACGCTGCACGTCCGCGGCACGATCGAACGGATCATCGGCTACGAGGGCGTATTTCTGGCCGGCCCGGACACCGGCGCGTCGATCCGGTTCGAGGACGGCGAGGCCGACGCGGTGATCTTCGAACGGTTCATCGACATCTCCGAGCGAGTCTCGCCCAGTGCGGATTCGATCCAACTGATCCATGCCGCGGACCGCGCCGTGGTCTTCAGCAGCCTAAGTGGCTTCGACGTCGCCCCGAGCGTGGGCGGGGGCGACTACTTCCTGACCGACGTCGTGGACGACGAAGTTACGTTCTTGAATCCGGACCAAGACGTGTACGCGCGGCAACTCAACGTCGAGAACGCCACCGGCATCGGGATCGACAACCGCGGGGCCGACTTCTGGCTGTTCGGATTCAAGACCGAAGGCCAAGGCACGAAGGTGCGCACCGCCGACGGCGGACGTACCGAGCTCATCGGCGCTCACATCCTCACGAGCAACGACGTCCCGATCGACGACCCGCTATTCGTCATCGACGAAGCCGACGCGAGCTACGTCGGCGTCCGCAACTTGCGCAACGCGGTCGGCGACGAACGCTATGTGGACCTCGTCGAAGAAACGCGAGACGGCGTCACCCGCACGCTGACGCGGACGACCAACCCCGGGCGGAGCTTCATCCCGATTTATACCGGCTACGAGGCGCGGAACGCCTTCGACGCTATCGAAGGAGAAGCCTTCGATCACCATTCTGGCATGGTCGGGGTCTTCGGCGACGGGCGAGGGGCTTACCTCGGCAACACGTCCGACGGGGCCTGGACCCGCTACGACCAAATCGACTTCGGCTCCGGCGCTTTATCGGTGGAAGTCTCTGCAGCCAGCCGTTTCATTTCCGGAAGTCTGGAGCTATACCTCGACGCTCCGTCGGGAACCCCGATCGCCACGGTCGACGTGCCCGTGACGGGCGGTTGGGAAAACTATGAGCTCTTCTCGGTACCCGTCACTGCGGTGTCCGGCGTTCATGATTTGTATCTCAAATTTGTCGGCGACCGGCCGAACAAGAAACTGATCGACGTGGACTACCTGAAATTCAACGCCGACGCGCCGGTTCTCGCCGGCTCTGAAACCAACGCGTACCGCCGCATCGAAGCCGAGGACTACGCCGCGTCGACCGGGGGCGTGGGCGTCTACCAAGGTGTAACCAGCGATAAGCTCGGCCAGACCACCGACGGCGGCACCGCGACCTACGAAAACGTCGACTTCGGAGCCGGCGCGGTCGCGATCGAGGTCTCCGCGTCCAGCTTCTTGAACCCCGGATCGGTTGAGGTCTATCTGGACGGTGCCCGGGACACGCCGATCGCGGTGGTCGATGTGCCGACCACCGGCGGATGGGGGAGTTTCCAAACGTTTAGCGCTCCGCTGGCCTCGGTCGTTACCGGGCAGCATGATGTCACGTTGAGGTTTGTTTCCGATCGCTCGGCGAGGGGGAAGCTGATGGACATCGACCGGCTCCGCTTCATTACCCAGGCCGAGACGATCGATGGCCAGGCGAGGATTCAAGCGGAGGATTACGCCGAAGCGTCCGGCGTCTTCGTGAATAACGGCGGGACCGGGCAGCGCGTCAGCTCGATCAACAACGGCGACTGGCTTCGCTTCGATGGCGTCAACTTCGGTCCCGACGGCGTGACCGGCTTCAGCGTCAGCGCCGCCAGCGGCTCGTTCGGCGGGACGCTCGAAATCCGGCTCGGAAGCTTGTCGGCGACGCCGATCGTCACGCTGGCGATCGGCCGTACCGGCGGCTGGAACACATTCCAAAGCTACTACGCGTCGCTCGAGCCACTCGTCGGCATCCACGACGTGTTCATCACGGGCAGCAGTCCTAGATCGGGCGGACTGTTCAACCTCGATTTCCTGGAGTTCACCGTGTGACGACGCGGTCGAGGTGAGGGGCGGGGCGGGGCGAGCCCGGTCTCAGCCCGCGGGGCGCCGGCGGCGCAGCGCCAGGCCGGCGATGCCGAGCAGGGCCGCGGAGGCGGGCTCGGGGACGTTGCTGGAGACGAATTCGTCGATGCGGAACTCCACGCCGCCCGCGATCGAGTCGTCGCTCGCATTGGTGAACAGCAGGACGAACGAGCCGTCGATCGGTTCTCCGTCGTTGTCGATGATCTGCTGGACGATCTCGACGAAGTCGGAGGTGCCGGGGGTGCCGGGGGGCGGGTTGTGCTCGATGGCGATCGCGCCGAAGCTGGTGTTGCCGGTGACGCCGCCGAACACGAAGCCTTGGAACTGTCCCGAAGGAGTTCCCTCGTTGGCGCCGAGGATCGATCGGATGAAACTGGAAGTCGGCGCGTTTCGGGTGGCCCGCGCGTCGGCGTCGGCCAGGGAAAACAGGTTGCCGGCCACGTCGAACTCGAGGTCCGCCGCGGCGGGGTACGTCACGCCCGACACGCCGAAGGCGGTTTCGGGTTGCACGGCGCTATCGAACGCGAAGCGGACGGACAGGGGGGTGCCGAGGGGGAACGCGTCGCTCAAGGCCGTGGCGGCCTGGTTGGTAAAGCCGATGGCCTCGCCGTCGAACCGGACCTGGACGATCTCGGCGGACGCCAAGGGGGCCAGGCAGGCCGATGCGGCGGCGCACAAAACAAGCCGGTTCGATGTTCTCAAGGCGTCCTTCTCCGAGATGGCGATATCGAAGGTTGATATCGCGTTTACATACTTCAATTTATAATCATAGCTGATGCAACGCGACGTCTGGGGTGAGGCGTTCGGACTCAGGGTCCATGGCGGCATTGCCGACGTGGAACGCGGCCCGGGCCTCTTGTTCCCGCGATGCGGGGTGCGGTGAACGGTCCGCAAACCGCTGCTTGCCGACGACGTCAATCACGCTGAGTTTTCTGCGGACGTTCCTGGCGAACCACCCACTGCCGCGCGTCGTCGTCGTTGGTCGAGGTCGGCGTCAGGTCGGCGAGGTCGTACACCGCCAACGAGCGCACGCCACCGAACCAGTTGACTCCGCGGACCGGGCCGAGCGTAACGATCCGCTCGTTCGTGCCGTCGGTTCGCAGCCAATCGATGCCGCTTGGTGACAAGACGCCGTGGCCGTTGGAGTGGGGCCACCAAAGCAGCCCTTGCTTCCGACCCCGACCGTTGCCGTCGCCGCCGTAGGCGACGACCCAGGCCGCCTTGAAACCGGTGGGCGTCGTGAAGCGTTGCTTAACCCAGGTCCCGGCGGCGGGCGTGATGGTGTAAACCGCGACGCCCGGGGATCGGCCCCACGGGTCGTCCAACGCCGGGCCGTGCCACGACTGATACCACCCGGCGGTCGGCACCTCGGCGCGGCCGCCGGGCAGCCAACGCGTCGTCCACCCTTCGGCTTCCGCCGTCGTCTCGTAGCGGTGCCCCGACCGCTTGATCTCTCCGGGCGGCTCGCCACGGTCACGCAGCGGGCTCCGATCCACGTACGCGCGACGCTGGAGGTGCTGCACCACGAACGGGTAGACACGGCCGTTGTCCGCCGTGACGAAGAACCGGCCGCCCACGAAAGCCACCGACCGGACCTGCGGCGGGGTCTCCCGCGGCTCCCCCAGGCCGTCGACATAGGCGCGCAGGTCATACCGATCGACCCACCACAACTCCAGGTCCTCGCGGCCGAGCTGAGCCACCACGGCCGTGGGTTTGGGGGCCGCGTCGAGCCACGTCACAAACAAGTCCGAACGATCCGGATACCGCGTCAACGACAGCTGTCGGCCCTGCCGCGACCACGGCGGCCCGAACGCCGTAAGCAAAGGACTCGACCGTGCCGCCAAGCGGCCCCGATCCAGGCGGATCAACTCGACCTTGCTCCACGACGAACTATCCGAACGCGGGCGCTCCGATGCCAGCAGCAACCGATCCCCGTCCTCCGCCTCGCCCCAGAAAAACGCATCCGGCAACGCCAGCCCGGCCGGCCACGGCTCTCGCCACCGCTCACGCCCCGTGTCGAGGTCGACCGCGAATAGATAAGTCCGGTACGACGAGTGATCGGTCAGCCCGGTCCAGCCACGCCGAAACGCCTCGTCGTGCCACGTCCAAGACCACCGCACTCCTAGCGACCGCAACCGCTCCGCCATCCCCTCCGGATCGCCCCATGCCCATACCCCCGCTCCCGTCAGCGACAACCCCGCCGTTCCGATCACCGCCGCTGCGGAACTGGCCCTCCAACCCCACGCCCCGCCCGGGCGCAGCCTCGTCGAGCCGCATTCCGGGCAAGGCCGATCCGACGCGTCCGACCTCACCTGCGTCAGCGAGCCCCGGCGCAGGTATCGACATTTCCGACAGTACCACTCGCCCCGCTCCTCGCCTTTCCGCGTCCACCCACACCGCACCGCGCATGCCAGGAACACCATCACCGCCGCGACACCAGCCGCCCCCATCACCCACGGCAGCCACGTCGCCGCCCATGCGCTCAGGTCGACCCCGTTCAGCCGTCCAATCACGATCGCCGCGTCTCCCAGAGGCGACACGAACACGTTGTCTAGGACCGCGTCGCCCCGCAGCGTGATCGTCCGGTCCGGACCCACGGGCTGCATCCCGAATAGCGGGTCGGTGCCGAGCTCTTCCAGCCGCTCGGCCAGCGTCGGCGGCGTACGCTCTCCGGAAGCTTCGGCCATGCCCCATCTTACTTTTCACGCCCGCGCGCCTCGATGGTGTGACTCCGCGGTCCCGCCGGACCGGCCCTGTTTCTGGGGGCCGGTCCGGCGGGGCAGAGCCGTTCGGTCCGTCAGTCCACGGGCAGCCCGGCTTCGCGTTTGATCTCGTAGCCGTGCATCACGCGGGAGAACATGCGCAGGTCATCGACTTTGCCCTTGAGCAGGTAGTTGTCGTCGGCTTTCATCCGGCCGAGTTCGACGCTTGCCGCGGTGGTGAAGTTGGCTCGCACGTTGCTCTGGACCAGCGGGACCGGCTCGCCGTTGAGGTAGATCACGCCCTTGCCGGTGCTGCGGTTGACGGAGACGGCGACGTGGTACCAGGTGTTCTCGGCGATGACACCCGACGCGGTTTTCAGGTTCGCGCCCTGCCAGCCGTTGCCGGTTTGGAACAGCAAGGCCCCGTCGTTGGTGCCGTAGGAATTGACTAGCAAGCGGAAGCCGTTGCGGCTGTAGCCCGAGGTGCTGTTGGCGAGGACCGTGTGGGTGTTGGTTTTAGGGTGCACCTTGACCCAGGCCATGAGCGTGAAGCGCGCCCCCAGGCCGACCTCGCCCAGGTCGATGTAGTCGTCGGCCCCGTCGAGCCCGAAGGATCGGTTGCCCTGCTGGGCGTCGTTGGCGTAGTACCCGCCGTGCCGGACGGCGCTGAGGTTTTGGCTGTCGTCTCCGATGTTCCACTCGAAGCGGAGCAGGCCTTGGGGCGAGTCGTCCGGCTGGGGGCGGTAGAGCCGGTAGTCCGCGGTGCCATCCTGCAGGAGGATCTTCGGATCGTTGACGAAGGCGAGGAAGTCGTCGCTGCAGAAGATGCCGGTGCTGTAGGGCAGGAAGAAGTAGCTGGTGGCTTCGTTATACCAAGTCTTGGCGTAAGCGATCCGGCCGGCCTGGGTGTAGCCGTCCGGATCGTTCGTGAGCTCCTGCATCAGGACGCCGGTCCAAAAATTCTGGGTGTCGGCCTTGGACGCCGCGTCCCACTTGTAGCCGTCGATGACGCCGGTCTCGCCGAGGTTGGCGATCTTGCCGCGGGCCTCGGCGAGATCGACGGACCAGGAGGTGAATTCCGCGATCCGGTCGTACGGCCGGACCTCGTCGTTCTTCGCGGCGTAGACGTCCATGCCGATCAGGTCGACGTAATCGTCGCCGGGGTAGCGCGTCATGATCTTGGTCGTGCTCTCGGTCAGCCAGACGCCGGGGCAGTAGTTGAACAGGAGTTGGTGGTGGCCGTGCGTGTTGCGCAGCCGGTTGACCATGGTGCGGTAGTTTTCGATGTAGACCTGTTGGGTTGACCATTTCGCGCCCCACCAGAACTGCGAGCCGAAGTGTTCGTGGAACGGGCGCACGATCAACGGGATCGGCCGGCCGTAGCGATCGACGCAGTCGTCGAGGAACTGGGCGAACGCGTCGATCTCATCGAGGTAGACCTGGCGGTGCGACCCGCCGGCGGCGATCTTTTGCGGCGCGTAAACCCACTCGTCGTCCAAGACCGTGCCGCCCGTCACGGGGTTGCGCATCGTCCACACCAGATCGATGATCCCGCCGCGTTCGTAGGCTTCGCGGATGGCCTGGTGATACACGTCAGGGTGTTCGAGCATTTCGCGGATATCGAAGCCGTAGACGCCGGGGTATTCGCCGGTGACGTCCTTGATGTTGCACCGGCTGGTGTCGCCGTCGACGGTCGCGTCCCAAGAAGCCCACGCCCGTTGCTGCGTGTCCCAGCCGATGCCGTTGACCGTGGGCCGCTCCGAGCCGAACGCGGTCTTGCCGTCGTCGATCAGCCGTTGAAGGTTCGCAAACAGCGCTCGGGCTTCGGGCGTGGCGTGAGGGTTGCTGATCTCGGCCGACGCTCCGGGGCACAGCCCAACGAACGCGAGGAGGCCGACGAACGCACCGATCCAGGCTTGCGGGCGAGTCGTGACGAGAGAGAGCGTGGGCATGGAGAACTCCTTTATGAGATGAAGCGGAGACAGATCGGAGCGTGGTGGGGCGGTCTGTTCGAGACGGGGGGCGCAGCCGACATCCACGAAATAGCCTTGGCCCGACTCCCTTTGGAGCCCGGCGATCAAACCGTGCGACGACTTGATGCGCTAACGAAACCGATCAGACACAAACACCCCCGCCGAACGCCGGCCGGGGACTAAACGAGGATGAACGAAGACGGCCCCAAAAGAAGACGAGTGGTTGCCAACACCGAGAAGCTCCCGATCGGGGATAGAGTTTTCTTAGTTTTTTGAAGACGCACGACGCGGAGTGACCAAGCAGAGATGAGATCGGCGGGATAAAAATCCTGCTTCACAAATATTAATGTGGCGGCGTGGGCGAGTCAACCGGTATCCCGGATAACGGACTCTCATGACATCCGCGATCCGAAGCGTGGATCTCGGCAGGCTCGCCGGCGTGCGTCTCGAGTTCAGCGATAGGTTTGACCCGCCGACCGAAGGCAAGTCGCCGGGGGTGCAAGTTTGTTGGAACGCAACGGCTCTTGCGATCGGCCCGCGGCGTGTCGCGGGAGCTTTGGATTCGCCGAAGTCGATCGGCGGATTTGGCGGTGGACGTGCGAGAGCTGCGGTGAATGAGGGGCGGTTCAGCCTTGCGCGGGGAAGTGGTCCGCGAGGTGCTGCCGGTAGCGGGCGAAGTCGGCGTCGAGGTCGGGGTTTTTCATCACGTCGTGGCAGGCGAACGTGGGCAGCGGCTCCATGCCGAAGAACTTGAAGTTCAGGTGCATCGGGCGGAACAGGTCGTCGATCGACATCCCGGCAAAGAAGGTCTGGGCGGGGTCGGCGAAGGACTCGTGCGGGGCGTTGAGGGTGAGCGAGAGCATGTATTTCTTCCCGGTGAGGGTGCCGCCGGTGCCGTACTGTTTGGTGGGGTCGGAGCGGGTTCGGCCGTCGCCGGCGCAGAGACGGCCGTCCATCCCGAAGGAGTAGACGAAGTCCATGTACTTCTTGAAACTCCAGGGCACGCCCATCCAGTTGACCGGGGTTTGGAGGAGGACGGCGTCGGCCCATTGATGGTTTTCGATCTCGGGGTCGACCTCCCAAGCGTCTTTCATGGTGGTTACGCGGGTCTGGTAGCCGGCGGTGTGGAGGTGATCGAGGGCCATCTGGGTGAGGGTGCCGTTGAGTTGGCCGGGGGCGAATTCGTAGGCCTCGTGGGCGTTGATGACGAAGATGTTTTGCATGGGAGAAAGTTCCAAGGTCCGAGGTTTGGCGTTTGGTGGTGGGAGGGTATTCGGTTCGGGCCACGGCAAGGCCGTCGGGAGCCGGGCGGCGGCGAGAGATTGGGCGGTGCGGTTTCCGAGCGGATGTGTCGGAATTCCGATCTTTGAAGCGCAAAAAAATCGAACCGCTCGGTCTAAGGCATTGAAAACGGGAAGATTTGCCTATCATTTCTGGCTTGAGCGCCCTGGGAGGTTGGCCGTTTGGGCGTCCAGTTCAGTAAGGCCGGGTGCGAGAAAGGCAAGTTCAAGTTGATGCGATGCAGGATGTTGTTGGCGGTGGCCGCGTTGGCGGTCGGCGGGGCGATGGCGGTACCGGCCGCGGGGCAGCTGCGGGTCGTGACTTACAACACGAACACCTTCGGCACGGAGGGCTTCGTCCCGGAGCTGCCGTCCAGCTTCCGGACCGTTCGGCCTGAAGCGGACGTCGTGTTCCAGGCGATCGGCGAGGAGGCGGTCAACGGGATCGCCCGGCCGGCGGACATCATCCTGTTGCAAGAGCAGCAGCAGGTCGGCTCGACCACCGAAAACCTGTTGCAACGGCTCAACGCGATCTACGCCGACCAAGGGATCGTGTACGCACGCGGCCAGCTCAATCCGGGCATCACCGGTGACCCCGGGCCCGGGCTGGGCACCGGACCCGGAGCCTTCGACACCAGCGAAATCCGGCAAGGCTTCCTGTACCGCACCGATTCGGTCGAGCTGATCGACGAGAGCTTCTTCGGCGGCATCAGCGGCCCGACCCAGCCGCGGGCCACCCAGTTCATCCAGTTCCGGCCGGTGGGTTTTGGGCCCGAGGCGGACCTGTTTGTCTTCAACGTGCACTTCGAGGCGGGCGACGGCTTGGGCTTCGGCGACGACCTGTTCGCGCGGGAGAGCGAGGCGACCGATATCCGCGACTTCATCTCCGCAAACGGGCTGGGGTCGAGCAACGTGATCGTCGCGGGCGACTTGAATGTCGATTCAAACTTCGAGACTTCCGGCGTGACGACGTTTGACGGCCGGTCGGCCTTGCAGATTTTGGCCGACGGCACCGACGAGAGCGGGCGTGTGTTGGACCCGTTGTTCCCCAACGGCGAGCTCGTGGATTTCCAAATCTTCTCGCCGGGCGTGCCCAACACGCAGTTCGGCGTGGACCTCGGGCCGTTCTTGACGCAGAGCCCGTCGGACGGGGCCGGGCCGTTGACGGGCGGCGGGATCGACGACCGGTTCGATTTCATCTTGCAGAGCGACGAGCTGCTGGACGGCGAGGGCGTCGCGTCGATCCCGGGGACGCTGCGATCGTTCGGCAACAACGGCTCGACGCCCAACGATCAGATCAACGATGGCAACACGATCCAGATCGCGGGGTTGACGTCGTTCACGACGGCGGAGGCGCTCGACGCGCTCGAGGCGGCGAGCGACCACTTGCCCGTGGTCGAAGATTTTCAGTTGCCGGCGACCCTGGAGGCCGAGCTGCTGAGCGCCGTGCCGGTGGAGGTCACGCAAGGCGACGCGGTATCGCTGGATCTGGCGATCTTCAACGCGACCGACGTGAGCGTGGCGATCGGAGCGGACGAGCTGGATTTCGAACTCACGACCGAGGGCGACGTCTTCGGCGCGGCCTCCGGTACCGACGCGGCGCTGGGTGAGGCGTTCTTGGCATCGGTCCAGCTGAACACCAACGAACTCGGGTCGCGGAGCGGCGTGATCACGGTGACGAGCGACAGCCCGGCGGTGGCGAACGGGCGGGTAACGATCCCGGTGTCGTTCACGGTTGTGCCCGAGCCGGGGGTGCTTGGGGTTTTGACGGGCTTGGGCGTCTTGGGTTTGCGGCGGCGCGTTCGCGTTGGCGAGCTTGCTTCGACGGGCTCGCATTAGACCGGCGGTCGGTGGCGACGCCGTTTGGCGGAATCACGTGGCGACGGGGCCTTGACGGACGAGCACCAGCAAGAGCAGGGCGGAGGTCGCGAGCGCGACGCCGGTACGGATCGCGTTCCAGCGGTTCCACGGGGCTTCGAACGCGGCGCGGGCGTCGGCGAGCGATTCGTCGGGGACGGCTTGTGTGTCGATGCGCTGCAGGGCGTTGTTAAGCGGGATGTTTTTCGTGACGGTCGGGAGTTGCAGGCCCGCGATGTAGAGCGTGGCGGCGGCGGTTACGAGCGTGGCGTCGAAGGAGGGCAGGGCGAACCAACCGGCGACGGCCGCGGCGAGCAGGACGACGGCGGAGCCGAGCCAGAGCGTGAGGAACCGGGGCTCGCCGTCTTGGATGATGCCGTCGATGGTTTGGAAGCCGCGGATGAACTCGGCGTCGGGCAGGCGGGCGAGGCCGGGCATGACGATCAAAAGAAACGCGACGAGGAAGCCGGCGACCAGCGTGACGAGTAGTGTGGCGAGGGCGAGCAGGGCGAGGTAAATCGTCATGGACGAGGCTAGGCGGGGCGGCCGGCGCGCGGTAGGTTGCGGGTCGGACCGCTCGATCTTGGGCTGCGGGATGGGGCTTGCGGTTGGTTCTTCAAGGAAAGGAAGCGTCGTCGTGTTTCGATTGCTGACGTGGAGTGTGTGGACGGTGGGCTTGGCGGGGTTGGTTGGTTTCGGCGTCGGGTGCGCGGGCGGACCGACGGAAAAAGTGGCAGAGGCGTCGGGCGTTCGGCATCACGTGCGGCCGGGAGATGCCGCGGCGTTGGCCGAGCTGATGGCGTACGACGCGCGGGGCAAGACGAAGCTTCCCCCGGCGTACGTGCTGCGGCAGCTGCGCGCGCGGGAAGCGGGTTCGGCGGTCGATGCGGCGTTTACACAGGCTTTGGCGGAGGACACGCCGGCGGCGCGGGCGGCGGTCTACCGGGCGGTGGAACTGGACTTTGTGCACCGGGCGGACACGTCGTCGTTGGACCTGCTGGGGGCGGAGTTGAGCGAGCGGTTCCGGGCGTTCGGCTGGCACGCGCACGATTACCCCGGTGGGCCGGAGGGTCCGGATGAAGAACGGGCGGGGACGCTGGCGGACGCGTTGGATGCGGTGACGCCGGAGCGGCGGGCGAACCGGGCGGCGGTGGCGGTGATCGTGCGGGACGAGGCGACGGACGCGCTGTGGGACTACATGCTCGGGCAATGGCGGCCGGTTCCCGGCGAGGACGGACACAAGCTGAACCGGCACGCGGTGGAGCCGTACGTGGCGATGCGCGAGGCGGCGGCGGCGGACGGCGTGGCACTGGAGATCCTGTCCGGGCACCGCGACCCGGCGAAGGCGCGGGCGAACGCGGCGCGGGTGGGCAACAGCTTCGCGGTGGCGAGCTTCTCGTCGCACTCGCTGGGGTTGGCGATCGACGTCTTGTTGCCGCGGCCGGCGGGAGACGCCGGGGGTGCCGGTGGCGTCAGCGACCTGGGCGATGCCGGCGGAGCGGAAGGGCGGTTCCGGTTGACGACGCGGCCGATGGCGGCGGTGGTGGATATGCGTCGGTCGCCGGTCCATAAGTGGTTGCACTTGTACGGGCACCGGTTCGGCTGGTACCCGTTCCAGCACGAGCCCTGGCACTGGGAGTACAACCCGCCGGGGTTCCGCGAGGTGTTCTTCGCGGATTTCCCGAGCGGGGCACCGCAGCGCGGCGCGGTTGAATAGCCCCGTGTGATCTGCGGCGAAGCGGCGACGCGTCGTTGTGTGGGTTTGGGGCAAGGCCTCCCGACACGGCGAGCGGTTGGTCGGAGCCGATCGGATTATCGTCGCGCGTCGATGGCGGTTTGGCTGAGCACGCCGATGTGGGGCAGGTTCCGGTAGTAGCCGTCGTAGTCCAGGCCGTAGCCGACGACGAACTCGTCGGGGATGTCGAAGGCGACGTGATCGATGGGGAAGTTCATGGCGGCGTCGCGCTGCTTGCGGAGCAGGACGCAGGTCTTTAGGCCCGCGGGGTTTCGTTTTCGGAGTTCGGCGGTCACGGCCCGGAGCGTGTTGCCGGAGTCGAGGATGTCGTCGATGACCAGGACGTGTCGGCCGGTCAGGTCGTCGGGGACGTTGGAGAGCGTGGCGTCGAGCTGCACTTCGTCCGGGTGGCCCGCCGTGGTTTCGGTGGCGGTGCCGGCGTAGGAGCTGGCGTGCATCAGGTGGATCTGCATCTTCTGCGGGAGCTGCCGGATGAGGTCGGCGGCGAAGATGAAAGCGCCGGTCATAATGGGGACGGGGGTGATCTCCGGGGTTTCGCCCGGGTTGTCCTGAAAGCCGGCGAGGACTTCGGTCGCGAGCTCTCGGACGCGCGTGGCGATCTGGTCGGCGGGAAGCAGGACGCGGTCGAGGTCTCGGTTCAGCTCGTGGTGCATCGGCGGAGTTTAAATGCAAGTCGCAAGGAGCTGGCCGGCAAGAGCTGGGGCTCGGATATTGCGGCGATACGCCGTTGGCCCGAGCGGTTAGATTCACTCGGGTTCTGGTTTGGTTTCTTGCCTGTGATCTCCAAACTCCTTGTTCTTGGAACGCCTCATGCCGCACCGCCTCGCGTTTGTTTCGACGGCCCACATCCACACGAAGGACTTCCTGAGCCGTATCGCCGAGGAAGATTGCGACGCGGTCGTGCACGCGGTGTGGGACGACGTGCCGGAACGGGGTCGGCGTTACGCGGAAGAGGCGGGGTGTCCGTTCGCGGATGACTTGGACGCGTTGGTCGCGGACGACGCGGTGGATGGGTTCGTGGTGTGCGACGCGACCGTGCATCATTTCGCCCGGCTGGAGAAGGTGTTGCCGGTGGGCAAGCCGACGCTGTGCGAGAAGCAGGTGGTCGCGACGGCGGAGCAGGCGCGGCGGGTGCGGTCGCTGGTGGAGGCGTCGGGGGCGTCGATGTGCAGCGGTTACTTCAAGCCGTTTATCGCGGGGCAGGCGGCGATCCGCAGCGCGGTGGACGACGGGGCGCTCGGCGAGATCACGCACGCGTCGTACTGCAACGCGCACCACGCGGCGTACGGGCGGTGGTTCGATTCGGAAGACCTGCGATGGTTCACGCGGCGGGAGTTAGCGCTGGGCGGGGCGATGATCGATATGGGCACGCACGCGGTGCACTGGCTGACGTACCTGTTGGGCGAGGTGCGCGAGGCGTGGGGCGCGTTGGGCAACGCGTCGGGGGAGTACCCGGAGGTGGACGATTGGGGCGTGGGGCAGCTGCGGTTTGACGGCGGCGCGTTCGGTCGGGTGGAGGCGTCCTGGGTCCGCCACGGCGGGGGCGGGCCGATCGAGCTGTGGGGCACGGAAGGAGCGTTGGTGCCGCACGGCGAGGGTTGGGCGGTGAAGCGCGGCGGGCGGGACGCGGCCGCGCTGCCGGTAGCGGCGGACGAGCCGGCACGGATCGATCGGCTGGTCGCGATCCTGGACGACGCGTTGGACCCGTCGCTGCACCGGCGGGCGTTCGAGGCGGAGCTGCAGGCGGTCGCGATCATGGAAGCGATTTACCGGTCCTCGGAATCGGGCCGTTGGGAGTCGGTGGCCGAGATTTAGAGGGCGGTTCGCACGCCACACGGGAAACCCTTGACCCTGCGGCGGGGGTGGGCGACAATCGGGATTCGGCGTTGCGGGACCCTCACCCGCCGCGATGACGCCTTGCCACGGTGACGCCTGCGGAGTCTTGAATGCTTATCCCCCGGCCTATCCGGCTAACCCGGAAGTTGCGTTGTTTCTCGCGTCACGGCTTGACGTTCGCTGCGGCGATGGCTTGCGTGGTGTTGGTGTCGGGGTCTTTGCCCGGTTGCGGCGGGGGCTCAAAAGAGATCGTCGCCGACACGCCCGCGGCGGCGCCCGGCGTCACGTTCACCGGCCCGCGGGAGCTGCGCGGCACGATCGGCTCGATGTCCCGGCTCAACGGCACCGAGCCGCTGGCGGTAGGACGGTTCGGCTTGGTGGTGAACCTCGACGGCACGGGCTCGAACGTCGTTCCCGAGTGGATGCGGACGTGGCTGGTCAACGAGATGCAGAAGCTGGGCGTCGGCCGACGCTCGGTCATCGCGCGGAACCCCGAATGGGAGTTCATGACGCCGCAGCGCATCCTCGACGACCCGCGGACGGCGGTGGTCCGAGTGAGCGGGTTGATCCCGCCGGGCGCGACCGCCGGCACACGCTTCGACCTGCTCGTCGAGGCCCTGGCAGAAGACACGTCGACCACGTCCTTAGCCGGGGGCGAGCTGTGGCAGGCCGAGCTGGGGTTCGCCGGTAACGATTCGCGGCTCTTGGACGTGCGCCAGCTGGCCACCGGGCGTGGGCCGGTCTACATCCCGCCGTACGAAGCCATCCACGGGGAGTCGGGTAATGCTGAGGCACAGACGCGGTATCGGCGTCAGGCCGTGATCGTCGGCGGTGGCCAGGTGACGCAGCCGCGCCGGCTGGAGATCGTGCTCAACCAACCAAGCCTGAATACCGCGCGGTTCATCGAGCGGGCGATCAACGCCAAGTACCGCCAGGCCCCCGACGA
Organism: Planctomycetota bacterium; assembly: GCA_039180415.1. Taxonomy (GTDB): domain Bacteria; phylum Planctomycetota; class Phycisphaerae; order Phycisphaerales; family Phycisphaeraceae; genus CAZIXN01. The sequence continues at coordinate 28,064 of JBCDDH010000017.1, forward strand.
GCGCGACCCGACCGCGGTGCCCGTGAGCCAGCAGCGCATCGTGCTGAACATCCCGCGTCGTTACCGGGGCAACTCGGAACACCTGATCGATCTGATCGCCCACACCTTCGTGGCACCCCAGCCGATCGGGCCGACGGTGGACGAGATGGTCGCCTGGATGGAGCGCGACGGCTCGCCGGAGGTACGACGAAGGGCGATCCTGACGATCAAGGCGTTGGGCGCGATCGCCGCCGAACACCTGTCCCGGCATTACGATCACGCCGACCCGCAGATCCGGTTGGCCGTGCTTGAAGCCGGGGCCTACCTCAAAGACGCCGCCGTGACCGAGCCGCTGATCGCCTTGGCGGATTCGCCGGATGGGCAGACGCGTATCGCCGTGGCCGACGGCCTAGTGCATATCCCACGGAACACGCGGGTGCTGGCCGCCCTGCGTGAGCTGCTCTCCGACCCCGAGATGGACGTCCGCATGGCGGCGTACGAGACGCTCTCGGTGCACGGCGACCCCATCATCGATTCCTTGGCGATCCGCGATAGCAACGGCCTGAAGTTCGTGATCGATCGCGTGCCGTCCGACGTGCCCAGCGTGTACATCGAGGCCGAAGGGCTGCCCCGGGTCGTGCTGTTCGACGAGGGCCAGGGCTTCCGTCAGCCGGTGTTCGCCTCGCTGTGGGATAACCGGATGACGTTGATGTCGCCGTCGAACATCGCGCAAGCGTCGCTGGGCCTGGAAGAAGGCAACACGGCGTTCCTGCCGGTGGTTCGCCGCGGGCCGGTGACGGACGCCGCCGAAGGCGTCGTGCAGGCCGAGGTGTTCGATGCCGGCGGCGGCTCGGCGGTCGTGCGGGCGAGCAACCCCGACGCGGCGCAGATCCTCGCCGAAGGCCTGCCCGAAAGCGAAGACGTGGGGAACTTCCTCGTCCAGGGCCGGGTCACCGAAAACGTCGCGGGCCGGCTCACGATCGAAATCGTCGGATTGGACCGCTCGCTCGAAGACATGCCGTTGTCGGTGTATTACCGCGACCCGCGTGAGCCGCGCCCGACCGTACACCGCGTGACGCCGACCGTGGCGACGCTCGCGTTTTTCCTCGCGCATTACCCGACGATGCAGCAGCCGCAAGAAGGGCTGGACCTGGACTTCGGACAGGTCGTCGATGTGATCTACTCGCTCAGCCAGAACGGCGCGATCCCCGCACATGTCACGCTGCGGCAGAGCCCGTTGGCCGAAATGATCGCCGGCGTCCGCCGACGCGAAGCGCCGATCGAACGCCCCGAGAGCGACGGCCAGTCGCCCGGCCTGTCCGAGCCCGCGGACGCGACGGACGCGCCCGAAGACGCACCCGAAGCGACCGCTCGGGCGCGTTGATCCGAACGAAATCCGGACAGGCTTTGCGCGCTCGCGGCGCGTTTTCTCGGGTGATCCAACGCAGATCGTCGATCCATTAAAATCTCGGAACAGGACGGAGAGAGCCGCCGCACGGACCGCGGCGTTCCCGGCTGCCGGCGTGTCTTCGTGCCGCCCGCCCATCCCGACACGGAGGTCGCCCCCGCCTATGAAGCCGCCCCATCCCCCCCGTCAACCGCAGGCCGGGCCGCCCGCGGCCGCCCCCCGCATGCGGCTGGCCAAGCTGACCGTCGCCGGGTTTAAATCGTTCGCGGATAAAACGGACATCCGTTTCGATGAGCCGATCGTCGGCATCGTCGGCCCCAACGGCTGCGGCAAGTCCAACGTCGTGGACGCGATCAAGTGGGTGCTCGGCGACCAGTCGCCCAAGAGCCTGCGCGGCGGCGCGATGATGGACGTGATCTTCAACGGCAGCGCCAAGCGTCGCCCCTCGGGCATGGCGAGCGTGACGCTAACGTTCGACAATCCGGTGCTTCAAGAGGCAGGGGCTGGGCAACAGGGACCGGGCGAGCGGATCGATCACGAGTCCCACTCTGACCCCCAATCTTCGGCCGCTAATCCGTGTCGCCGCCCGCTCCCCCTCGACGTCGATCAGGTCGCCGTCACCCGCGAGCTATACCGCGACGGCACTTCCGCCTACCGCATCAACAACCAGCGGGCCCGGCTGCGTGACGTCCGCGAGCTGTTCATGGACACCGGCATCGGCACCGACGCCTACTCGATCATCGAGCAGGGCAAGGTCGCGCGGATGCTCGAAGCCAACGGGGCCGAGCGGCGTCAGATCTTCGAAGAGGCGGCCGGCGTCGCCCGGTTCAAGGCCCGCAAGAAAGAAGCGCTCCGCAAACTCGAACGCGCCGAGCAGAACCTCGCGCTGGTCCGCACGCGCCTCGAAGACACGCAGCGCCGCTTGCGCAGCGTGAAGATGCAGGCCGCCCGGGCGCGGAGCTACCGGGAATACGCCGGCCGGCTGCGCGAGCTCCAGCTCACGCACGGCCTGGCCGAGTATCACACGCTCTCGAAGCAGCTCGCCGAGTTGAACGAACTGCTCGAACAAGCCGAAGCCGATCGCGCCGTCGCCGCACGCAAGCTCGCCGAGCACGAGCACGCGCAACAGGACGCCGAGCAAGACCGCGCCGCCGTCGCCGAGAAGCTGAAACAGTTCGAGCGCGCCCGCCACGAGCAGCAGGCCGCAAAGGATCAGGCCCGCCAGCAGGGGGAGTTCGCCGAACGCACCCTCGAAGAGACCGCCCGGCAGGCCGAGCGCGACACTCAGCGTCTGGGCGAGCTGGCGGAACAGGCGGAGCGCCTCACGGCCGAGCAGGCCGACGCCGCCGAAGAGATCGCCGCGTTCGAAGCCCGGCGAGACGACGATCGGCGACGCCTCGAAGCCGCACAGGACGAACACCGCGCTGCGCAGAAGCAGCTGCACGAACAACGCGCGAAGCTCGAAGACGAAAAGAACGGGCTGGTCGACCTGATGCGTCGCGCGTCCGACCTGAAGAACCAGGTGCGCTCGCTGGAGAGCTTCGCCGAGGCGCTGCACGCCAACCGCACGAAGATCGAGACGCGCAGCGGCGATATCGCGCAGCAACTCGAAGACCTCCTCACGTCACGCGACGCGTCGCGCGACGCCTTGGCCGAAGCCGAATCGGTCATCGACCAGGAGCAAGCCAAGCTCGACGAACGCAAGACGTTGGCCGGCCGGTTCGGCGACCAGATTAAGTCGTTCACGGACCGCCTGGCGTCGCAGCGCGAGAGGCGTGCCGAGTTGGATTCGCGCCGGCAGGTGTTGCGTGAGATGGAAGAGAACCTCGAAGGCATCGGCGACGCGGTGAAGGCCGTGCTCGCTCGCGCGGCGACGAACGACGGCGAAGGCGGGTCGAATCCGTTCGCCGCGGTGCGGGGCATGCTGGCCGAACTGATCGACGCCGATGTGGCGGACGCGGCGCTCGTGGAAGCGGCGCTGGGTGAGCACCAGCAGGCGTTGATCGTGGATCGGCTGGGCGCGTTGTGCGGCAACGGCGCGCGTGAGTTGCGGGATTCGTTGGCCGGCCGCGTGATGTTCCTGGCGCTGGATCAGCCGCCGCTGCCGGACGTGTCGCTGCGAGAGTTCGGCGGCGTGACCTTGCGGGTGGTCGCCGATTGCGTGCGGTATCCGGCGTGGTTGAGCCCCGTGGTCTGGCGTCTGCTGGGCCGGACGGTGATCGTTGAGGACCTGGACCGCGCGATGCTGCTGCGGGCGGGCTTGCCGGACGGCTTCCGCTTCGTCACCAAGGCCGGCGAGGTGCTGGACGAGCAGGGGCGGGTGGTCGCAGGGCCGTTGGGTGTGGGCGCGGGCGCCGGTTCCGGCGGCGGCGTGATCCGGCGGCGTTCGGAACTCGCGTCGCTGGAACAGCAGCTGCGGGAACTCGACGCGTTGATCGCGTCGGACGCTTCGACGCTGAGTGCCCTGTCGGATCAGGCGGCGCATCTCGAGACGGTGACGGCCCAGCTCCAGAAGTCGATCCACGACGCCGGTCACACGAAGTCGTCGGTCTCGTCACGGCTGGAGTCGTTGGAAGGCCAGATCGCGCAGCTCGAACGGGAGCGCCCGACGCTGGCCGCCGAACAGGAAGCGATTCACCGCAAGCTGCGTGAGACGGAAGCGCAGCGCACGCGTCACGAGGGACAGATCGGTTCGTTGGAAACCGACCGGGCCGCGAAGGAAGCGGCGCGGGCGGCGGCCGAGGCGCAGATTGCGGCGCTGGCCGAGCGGGTGGAAGAGCGGGCCGAGGCCGTGACGACGTTGCGGATCGAGGGCTCGAAGCGGGCCGAGCAGTTGAGCGCGGCGCAGAAGCAGTCGCGGCAGCTGGAGGTCGCGGCGGCGGACGCTCGGCGTCAGCACGAGCTGCTCGGCTCGCAGTTGGCCGGGCATCGGCGGCGGACCGCCGATCTCGAGGCGCAGGCCGAGCAGGCCCGGCGTCAAGCGGACGAGGCGGATCGCCGGCTGCAGGCGTTGGTCACGCAGTGCGAGCTGACCGAGCGGAAGGTCGCGGTGGCGGACGAGACGCTGGCCGCGGCCCGGGCGGGCTTGACCGAGCAACGCGGGGTGGTCGAACGGCTTGACACGGTGATCAACGCGGATCGGGTGAAGCAGGCGCAGAGCCAGACGAAGCTCGACGGCGTGCGGCAGCGGGTGCACGAGCAGCTGGAGATCGAAATCGCCGAGGCCTACGCGCAGCGGCTGAAGGAACACGAAGTCGAGCCCGACGCGATCGACCTGCCCGCCGTTTCCGCCGAGATCGACGACCTGCGGGGCAAGATCGCTCGGTTGGGGAACGTGAACCTCGACGCGATCGACGAGCAGGAGCAACTCGAAGGCAAGCAGGACGAGCTCGAAGACCAGGTCAAAGACATCGAGCAAGCCGCCAAGGAGCTCTCCGAGCTGATCGAGCGGATCAACGTCGATTCGCGCAAGCGCTTCGAGCAGACCTTCGAGACCGTCAGGGCCGCGTTCGCGGGGCAGGACGGCATGTTCCGTCGGCTGTTCGGCGGTGGCCGGGCCGAGCTGTTCCTCGAGGAAGACGAGGACGGCAAGACCGACATCCTCGAGTCGGGTATCGGCATCACCGCCAAACCCCCGGGTAAAGAACCGCGGGCGCTCTCGCAGCTTTCCGGCGGCGAGAAGACCATGACCGCGATCGCACTGCTGTTGGCGATCTTCAAGTCCCGCCCGTCCTGCTACGCGATCCTCGACGAAGTCGACGCGGCGTTGGACGAAGCGAACGTCGAGCGCTTCAGCAACATCCTCAAAGGCTTCTTGGATCGTTCGCACTTCATCGTGATCACGCACCACAAGCGGACGATGCAGGCCTGCGACGCGCTCTACGGCATCACGATGCAGGAGCGCGGCGTCAGCAAGCGGGTCAAGGTCAACTTCGATCAGGTCGGCAGCGACGGGGCGATCGCTCCGGAAGCGGCGGACGCGGTGCAGCGGGAAGACGAGGGGCCGGCGTCGGTCGAGCCGTCACGCCGTGAGCAGCTCGCGTCGATGCGGGAAGGCTTGGGGCAGCCGGTAGCGGCAGAGTAAGTTCGGAGGCCCCGGGTTGGGCTATGGTGTGCTCATGAAAATCGCCGTCGCCGCCGATCATGGAGGGTTCCCGTATAAGCCGCGGGTGATCGAGATCGTGACCGAGCTCGGACACGAGGCGGTCGACCTGGGCGCGCACGAGTTGGACCCGCAGGACGACTACCCGGATTTCGCCCGGTACGTCGGGCAGGCGATCCAGCACGGGCAGGCCGAACGGGGGATCGTCTTGTGCGGTTCGGGCGTGGGGGCGTGCATCGCGGCGAACAAGCTCGACGGCGTCCGCGCGTCCGTCTGCCACGACGTGTACTCGGCCCATCAGGGGGTGGAGCACGACGCGATGAACGTGCTGTGTCTGGGCTCGCGGATCATCGGCCCCCAACTGGCCGAAGACCTGGTGCGGGCGTTCATCTCGGCGGAATTCAGCCCGGCCGAGCGTTTTCAGCGACGCTTGGACAAGGTCAACGCGATGGAATCGTCGGGTTGAGTTATGTGCAGATCAGCCGCCGGAGGTCTGATCCCACGCGGTGATCGTGGCGCTATTCACGGCGTTGTAGAGTTCAAGGTTGGCGGCTTCGCTGCCTTGGTCGGGGATCAGCGCCCGGAACCGCCCGTTGGTCGGGTTGTACCAGAACACGCCGGTGCCGCGGAAGGTCTTGAAGATCGGATGAGTCTGCTGCGCGTTGGCGGTGGCGTCGGCCTGGACACGGGGGCCGCCGTAGTCCTCGGCCCAGGGGTGGACGGGGAGTTGGTTGTCGACGAACCAGTCGGGGTCGATAGTGGCGGGTAGGTCACCGCTGGGGTTGCTCGGGTCGCTGGTCGCGAACTGAACCATCGTGTTGACGTTCTTGACGATGGTGGCCGTGGCCGCGATGCGGGACTCGTCGGTGCCGCTGCTGATCTTGGGGATGACCATGGCGGCGAGGATCGAAAGCATCAGCACGACGATCGTGAGTTCCACGAGCGTAAACGCGGCGTGGCGAGAGGCTCGGTCGGTGTGAACGATTGGGTGGATCATGGCGGTTTCCGACGGTGAGCGGGCGACAAATCCCCCACTGCGTGTCGGACATCGGCCCGTTACGCCTGGGAAATCAGTGCGGCGAAGCCTTGTGAGCGAGTCGGGGGAATCCCGTCGTCATAAGCCTCACAGGTCGTGGAGTTGGTGTGGGCTTAAGCCTCGGGCAGCGCGAGGCGGATCCGATAACGGCGTTGGTCACGCAGCGTCCCGCCGCCCATCGGCTCGAGGACGACGCGGACGATGACTTCGTTGGTCGGCGGCCCGGGCAGCGTCAGGTCGCCCAAGTCGAGTTCGACGTGGTAGTAAGGCCCGGTGAAGCCGTCGCGGTAGGCCTCGTCCAGCGCCGTGGGATCGAGCGTCTGCGAACGCAGAACGGTCGGCTCGCCGGTGTCCGGCAGGTGCACCAGCGCGGCGGTCAGCGTGCCGGACACGGGCAGCATCCGGCCCTGCTGATCGGTCGGCAACAGGTACAGCCGGACCACGTCGTCCAGGCCGTCGCGGTCCGTGTCGATGGGGCCCGAGTAGTTGTCGATGGACAGGCCCGACGGCATGGGGCGCTCGGCACCGGCGGGGTGGTCGGGGTTGCCGAGGCGGGCGTGGAGCGTTTCGATCTGGCCGAGCCGTTGGTTCAGCCGCTTCTCGAGCGCTTCGACCTGGCGGGTGAGCTCGAGGTTTTCGCGGCGGAGGCGGTCGTTGTCGTTGGTGAAGTTGCGCGGGCCGCAGCCGGCCAAGAGCAAGCAGCCGGAAGCCAGAAGCCAGAGGTTTCGAGTTGGCGGCATGAAACGCCTCGCTTCCGAGTCGTGGCTCGTCGCTGGTTTTACTCTTCCGTCGTCTTGGCGGGCAGGTGTTGTAGGACCTGGTCCGCGCAGCCGTAGGCCACGGCTTCTTCCGCGTCGAGCCAGAGGTCGCGTTCGCAGTCTTTGGCGATGGTGTCGTAGTCCTTGCCGGTGTGATGCTGCATGATTTTGTACAGCCGTTCGCGGGTGCGGAGCATCTCTTTGGCCTGGATGGAAAGGTCGGTCGCTTGGCCCTGCATGACGCCGCCCATGAGCGGCTGGTGCAGGAGCACGCGGGAGTTGGGCAGGCAGTGGCGCTTGCCCGCGGTGCCGGCCATGAGCAGGAGCGAGCCCATCGACGCGGCGACGCCGATGCAATAGGTCGCCACGTCGGGGCGGATGAACTGCATGGTGTCGTAGATGCCCAGCCCGGCCGAGACGCTGCCGCCGGGCGAGTTGACGTAGCAGTGGATGTCCGCGTCGGCGTCCTCGTTGGAGAGGAACAGCAGCTGCGCGGTGACGGTCTGGGTCATCTCGTCGGTGACCGGGCCGTTGATGAAGATGATTCGGTCCTTGAGCAGCCGGCTGTAGATGTCGTAGGCGCGTTCGCCTCGGCCGGTTTTCTCGATGACCATGGGGACCAGGGTGCTCATGCGTTTTTGCTCGCTCGGCGGGGGAAAAACGGGGAAACGCCGCGCGGATCGCGGCGGGGCGGAGATTGTAGCCGGGGTGATTTAGAGCCGCTCGCCGCAGAACTTGCAGAACGTCGCGCCCGCGTCGTGGCCTTCCTTGCTGCAGTGCGGGCAGTGCTGCGTGGAGACCTGTGGGCGGTGGGCGTGGCTGGCCATCTCCGCGGAGAGCACGCCGGTGGGCACGATGATCAGCGAGTAGCCGACGACGATGAGCAGCGACGCGATCAGCTTCCCCGGCACGGTCTGCGGCGTGATGTCGCCGTAGCCCACGGTGCTCATCGTGACGATCGCCCAGTACATGCTCGAAGGGATCGACTCGAAGCCGGGCGTCGGCGTGGGTTCGACGAGCTGCCGGCCGTCGGCGTCGAGCACGGGCGAGCCGTCGGCGGCGAACACCGGTTGCGGGTTGAACTGCCCGTCGCCTTCGATCAGGTTCATGAGCGCGCCGACGATCACCACCAGGATCACCACGGTCACGAGGAACACGGTGACCTTCTGCCACGCCGCCCGCAGCGACCGCGCGAGCGACTCGGCTTCGTCGAGGTAGCGCACGAGCTTGAAGATGCGGAACAGCCGCAGCAGCCGCAGCGCCCGGATCACCAGCAGGTGCTGCGCCCCCGGAAACAGCAGGCTCACGTACGTCGGCAGGATCGACACCAGGTCGACCACGCCGAAGAACGACCGGGCGTAGGCCCAGGGCTTGCGGACACAGGCCATGCGGAGCAGGTATTCGATCGTGAACAGGATCGTGAAGGCCCACTCGGCGACGACCAGCTGGGTGTGGTAGCGGTCGTTGACGGCGGGCACGGTTTCGAGCAAGACCGCGAGCACGCTCAGCAGGATCGCCACGAGCAGCGCGATATCGAAGAGCTTGCCGAGCGCCGTGTCGGCCTCGAAGATGATCTCGTGCAGCCGGAACCGCCACGAGGTCGGCTCGGATTTCGCGGGCGGGCTAGGCGCGTCGGAGTGCATGGGCTTTCCGATCATCGTCCCGACGCGGCGGAGCGTGTGGCCGATCCGCGCCCGCGGCCGATAACCCGGGGCACCGATATACTCCGGCGATGCCCCTCGTAAACCGGCCGACGCTGGCCCGCATCAAACGGAAACTCTTCGGCGTGCCCGGCGAAACGGTGGCGATCACGCCCCAGCCGCCGGTGGTTTTTGAAGGGGTCGTGCAGGCCTTCGACGAGCCGGATCACACCGTGCCGCTGCCCCCCGGTGACGATCTGCCCGGCTCCGCCGACACCGTCGTTCTGGGCAACAGCCTGCCCAAGAGCGGCACCCACATGCTCAACCAGACCGTCGAGTTCCTCGGCCGGTGGAACAACACCGGCCTGCACGTCAATATCAACGGCTACCGCCTCAGCGACCCGCACTCCCCCGGCCTGCACCGCTGCCCCGCGCCGAGGGTCGTTCCCCGCCTCCGCCCCGGCTACGCGGTCACCGCGCACCTGGCGTACCACGCGGAGATCGACGCGTACCTGAATTCCCGTGGCGGCTCGTCCGTGCGGCATGTGTTCATGGTTCGCGACCCCCGCGACCTCATCGTCAGCTGGATGCGCTACGCGACGTACTCCAAGACGTTTGCCAGCCACGGCCCGTTTAAGTCGACTCACGAACACCTCCGCGACAACTTCGCTTCCGACGCCGACCGGCTCGTCTACGCCATCGAAAAACGCACCCAGTTCGCCTACCACAACTACACCGGGTGGATGAAGTCGCCGGCGACGCGCGTCGTGCGGTTCGAAGACCTGCACGACGGGCTCGAGGCCGCGGGACGGGGCGAGCTGCGGCCCGGGCTCGGCGGGTTGCTGACGTTCCTGGACGTGGAGCCGGAAAGCGTCGATTTGCGGGCGCTGCACGCCGGCGTCTACGGCCAAAGCATCACGTCGATGCGAGACAAGTTCAAGCCCAGCAGCTTCCGCGACAGCTTCGAACCCCGCCACTATGCGCTGATCGATAACGACCACTGGCGGCACGCGGTCGAAGCCTTCGGCTACGACTGGTGAACCCCGGGAGTGGGGCCGTCGCGGCGGACGGCGGGGACGTTCAGTCTCCGTGCTTCTCGCGAAGCCGGCCGCTGAGCCGCAGCAGCAGCTGGGCGCGCTCGAACATGCCGAGCATCTCGTCGAGCACCGCGCGGACCGGGTCGTGGTTTGGGCCGGGTTCGGACAAGCCTAAGGCGGCGGCCTCGCCCGCGGGCAGCGCCTTGCGGGCCATCGAGCGGTACCGGCTGAGCGTGCGGTCGCCGAAGTGGAACACCGGGGCGAAGTCCTCGGCCAGCCACCACGTCACGGGCACGCGGAATCCGGCGTTGATCTGCGATTTGACGATCAGTTCGGCGTAGGGCTCGTCACGCAGCAGGAACTTGAGTTGGATGCGATCGGGGTTGGCCTCGGCGATGCGTTGGATCGCCGCGCCCTGCAACGCGCAGTCGCCGCACCACGTGCCGGTGAGCGTGAGCACGTGCATCGTCCGGGGGAAGCCGGCGACCAGCATCTTCTGATCGTCGGTGAGTTCGAGTTGGCCGTGACGCTGGTCCCACGGCCCGCGTTGGCCGTTCGCGGCGGCGAGGGCGACGAAGCCGTCGTACGGCAGGGCGGCGTCGTACATGCGGCGGAGCAGGTCGGGGTCGGCGGTGGGCATGGTCCGTGTTATAGGCCGCCGCGTCTCCGGCCGCGCGGCGGCGACCAGCCTGCCCAAACCGCACAGGCGTCAAGGGCGTCCACCGATTCAGGCGGCTCGCCGCACATTCACTTTGCTCTTAAACGCGGCGTGGTCGATGAACCCTTTATGTTGCATGCCTACGCGTCTACTTCGAGGCCATCTCGGTGCGTTGATCGTCGAGTTGGCCGGGCTGCCCGCGCGTTCACGCTGGTCGAGATTCTGATTGTGGTGGTGATCTTGGGCGTGCTGGCATCGATCGTCATGTCGCAGTTCGCCAACGCGTTCAGCGACGCGGAGCGCGTGTCGTTCGCCACCGATCTGCGGGCCTACCTCAAGGGGGCCGAGGCGTTCCATTTGGACACCAACACGTATCCGCCGGCCGCAGCAAGCGGCGTGGTGCCCGCGGGCTTCGAAAGCTACGTCGACGCCGGCCGCTGGCGGCGTCCGACGCCGCTGGGCGGACAGTGGGACGTCGAGTTCGAGAACTATGGGGTCACGTCGGCGTTGGGCGTACATTTCAGCGACGGCTCGGGCATGCCGTCGGCAGAACTGCTCGAAGATCTCGATCGCACGATCGACGATGGCGATCTGGACGCCGGGCGGTTCCGTTGGCTCGACAGCGATCGGCTTTACTTTGTCATTCTCGAATAGCCGGCGCTACGGGGCTTAGCCATCGAAATTGGCGCTGCTGACCGCGTCGTCGAATCCGCTCGGCGGCGTTCGCATCGGCGTGGATCGCAACGATCATGCGGGCGGTGTCGGTTGGGCGCCGGAGGTAAACGCCGGATCGCTGATTTTGCGTCGCCGCGGGCTCCATCTGAATCCAATAACTCAGGCATGGACGCCACCCACTCCGCCGAAAGAGCCGTTCACGCTTCCCCCGCCGTCGGGTCTGTTCCCCGGACGCCCCGCGGCTTCACGCTGGTCGAGATCCTCATCGTCGTGGTGATCCTGGGCATCCTCGCCGCGATCGTCTTGCCCGCCATCGCCGACGTAACTACCGGCTCCAAGCAGACGGCTTTCGTCACCGACCTGTCCCAATACCACAAGGCCGCTCAGGTTTACATGTCCGAGCGGGGCGAATACCTCGAAGACAGCAGCAGCGGCTCGCTGCCCGAAGGCTTTGACGCCTACGTCAAGGAGGCCAAGTGGACGGCCGGCACGCCGCTGGGCGGCGCGTGGGACGTCGAGTTCGACGAGCACGGCGTTACGTCGGCGCTGGGCGTCCACTTCAACGGCACCGGCGACACCCGCGACGAGGCTTTCATGCAGGAGATCGACGCCATGCTCGACGACGGCGACCTGGCCACCGGGGGTTTCCGCATGCTCGCCGATGGGCGGTACTACATCATCCTCGAGCGTTGAGGTGAAGCCACCGTGTCCTGAGGCCAGCCCCAGAACGCTCGGTGCCGGTTCAAGATCGCTCGACACATCCGATCGTCCGGCGTCGCGTCGGTCACGCCGCGCTCGATCGTGCCGCCCAGCACCACCGCGTCGCTCCGCGGGAACATGTATCCGCGGTGGCTGATCATGTAGGTCAGTTCCGGCTGCGGGCGGAGGTGGACGAGCTGCCCGCGGATCGGGATCACCGCGTCGTCACTCAGCAGCGACCCGGCTCCGAGGCCAAGGCAATTCGCGATCCTTCGTTGCGGCAAAGAGGCTACGTCGGCCGGCGAATCGAAACGCCGCGTCTCAAACCGCACGCCCCGCGTTTCGAGCCGAAGTCGGAGCAGCGCGAGGTACTTCGGCGGTTCGAGGTGCAGCGTGTCGTACGCACGCCCCGCGGTTTGCACTTCGGCGAACGGGAGCCGGTCCAGCCCGCGCGGACGGCTCAGGTCATCCGGGACGCCGCGCAGCGCGCCGCCCCCGCGCTCGGCCGTGAAATTCGTCTTTGCGTGCACACCGGCCGCGGGCACCGATGCGTCTCGCCGGTATTCCCGGTGCGTGACCCGCAGGACCGTTTGCAGCGAAATCGGCGCGTCGTCGCCCCACGTTACGAGCGACGGCGCAAACTGTGCTCCGGCCTTGGCGGATGTCGTGCCCAGATCGAAGCGTTCGGCGTAGACCGTGACCGAGATTCCCCGCCGCGCGAGCATCGCCGCCGTGGTGAGCCCGATGATCCCGCCGCCCAGCACGGCCGCGCCGTGCGGTGTCGGATCGTCGGCGGGCCGATCGCGTTCGAGTTCCCATTCGTCCGCGAGTCGGGACGCCGCCCAATCGGCGCAGCCCCAACTCAGCGTCCACCCCGACCCGCCGTGGCCGTAGTTGTGCACCCAGCGCTGCCCGGGCGTTAGCTCGCCGGGTTGGCTCACGGCCAGACGCACCGACCCGCGGCGGTACGGCCGAATCCCCGCGTCGTACCGCAGCACCGCGGCGTCCGACAGGTCCGGCGCCGGCAAGACGCCGCCGCGCCAGGGCCCCGAGGGCGGCGACGGCCGGAGGGTTCGCGGCTTGGCGGCACAACCCCAGGAGCTTCCGACGAAGCCGCCCAGCATCCACGCCGCCGCGATGCCCATTGCGTCACGCCGCGAGAATCGGCCGGGATGGACGCCGTCTCGGTTCAAAACTTAAAGGCCGAGCCCAGGCCCTCGATCCGCCGCCAGCCGCTGACCTGGCCCGCATGGACCGCGAGGTGCGTGGTCAGCATGAAGTTGATCGAGGCGCCCACCGTGGGCCACATCTCTCGGAGCTCTTCGCGGGGCTGCTCCCGATCGAAGACCGCGTCGTCAGCCCGTTCAACGCTGCGCAACGCGGCTTCGTAAGCTCGGCCGAATTGCTCGACGATCGTGGTCATCGCCGGGTAGATCGTCCCGTCCGGATCGTCTTGGCACACGCTGCCCATGGCGAACAGGTCCGCCCAGCCTTCGGGCGCAGCGACCGCCTCGGCCGTGGCCGCGTCGCCGGCGTACTTGGCGACGTGGCTTCCGTAGAGGCCCAAGTGCCCGTAGACCCAGGCGGGATGATTCGTGGACACGACGCCGGCTCCGCTCACCGGCAGGCGGGCGAAGCGTTCGGGCGCGATGCCCTCGAGCATTTTCTGGACCGTCGAAAGCGTGGTCCGGCCGGTGGCGACGATGACGGAGGCGGTACTCATGGCGGTTCCTGGTGGGGCGGCGCGTCGGGCGTTCAAAAACCCGACATCTGCCCGTAACGATACGTCATCGCCCGCTCGTCGAATTCCGAGAACCGCGCGACGTGGCCGTCGGCAAACGCGACGTTGAGCGTGCCGCTGTGCTGCGGCTCCCAATAGTCGGTGGTGCCGCCGAAGATCGCGTTGAAGGTGTAGTTGTCCTTGTCCGCGTCGAGCACAAGCCCTGTGCCGCCGCCGTCGAACGTCGCGAGTTGGTTGTCGCCCATCGCGACGAAGGCGGCCGGGAATCGGATCAGCCGTTCCTCGACGCTGCCGCGTAGCGTCTGCACGGTCGCCGCGCCGCGTTGCTCGTTGAACACATACTCGGCCCGGCTGCTGAGGAAGTAGTGGTACGGGCTGTCGCTGGGGTACGCGCCGCAGCCGGAGAAGAAGTCCTGGTTCTCGAGGTAGGTGTGCAGCTGCTGCATCCACGGCAGGTTGTCGGTGTCGGCGTCCCGCTGGTCCCAATCGAGCAGGTTCCCGGCATAAGGTCCGCCGCCGCGGTAGTCGGCCTGGTAGACGTGGAGCCCGACCGCCATCTGCCGCAGGTTCGAGCCGCACGCGATGGCCTTGGCCTCGTCCTTGCCTCGGCCGAGGATCGGCAGCAGGATGCCGATCAGGATCGCGATGATCGAGATCACGACCAGCAACTCGATGAGCGTGAAACCGGCCAACCGTCGAGCGGGAGCGGGCATGTCGGGCCTCCGGGAAATCGGGAAAGCGCAAGCGGGGTTGTGGTCTTATATACCGTTCCGCGCAAGCTTATAGTATTTCTCGGGGCTATCGGCCTTTTTTCTTCTTTTTCTTGGATTTACGGGCTTTTCCACCGTTTCGGTCCGACGGCTTGGGCTTGCCGCCGGCCCTGGTTTTCTTGCGGGGCCGGTCGCGGGGGGCTTCGGTCGAACCGCGTTTGCCGGAACTGCGGAGCTGGCTGGACTTTTGAGCGAGTTTCTTCTTGGGTTTGCGTTTGGTCTCTCTGGGCGTCTCGGGTTCGACGACGGCCAGGTCCATCTGCCGCCGCGCCAGGTCGACGGCCGCCACCCGCACCGTGAACCGGTCGCCGATGCTGATCGTCTTGCCGCTGCGTTCCGCGACGAGCGCGCCGGTATTCCGGTTGAAACGCCAGCGGTCCTGCGGCAGTTGCGGCAACTCGCGCACCGCGACGAATCCGTCGACCAGATACTTGTCGATCTGGATGAACACGCCGTTGCCCGTCACGCCCGAAACGGTGCCCGCGAAGTCGTCGCCGAGGTGCTCGGCGAGTAATTCCAACACGAGATAGTTCCGCAGCTCACGTTCGGCGTCGGCGCTGTTGCGCTCGGTCGTTGAGCAGTGTCGGCCGATCTCGGTCAGCTTGTCGAAGTCGGGGACGGCCGGGTCTTCTTCCAGCTTCCGCGTCACGGCCTTGCGGTTCTTGGGGTGCCGCGCGATCGCTTCAAGCGCCGCGTTGATGCCGCGGTGCACGATCAGGTCCGGATACCGGCGGATCGGCGAGGTGAAGTGCGTGTAGTGCTCGCTCGCCAGCGCGAAGTGCCCGATGAGCTGCGGCGAGTACTCCGCCTTGGTCATCGTCCGCAGCACCGCGATGTGCACCGCCTGCTGCTGCGGCTTGCCCCGAACCGCGTCGAGCAGTTGCTGCAGTTCTTTACGGTTCGGCCGGCTGGGGATGTTGAAGCCCGCCACGCGTGCGAACTGCTGAAGCTCGCCCACGTCGTGCGCGTCCGGCTCGGGGTGCGTCCGCCGGATCATCGGCACGTCGAGCTTGTCGAACAAGCGGGCCCCCGCCTCGTTCGCCTCGACCATGAACATCTCGATGATCGTGTGCGTGAAGGCGTCGTCCTCTGGCTCGGCGTCCACCACCCGGCCGGCGTCGTCAAACACCAGCTCCACCGCGGGCAAGCCCAGCACGATCATGCCCTCGTCCATGCGGCGCGCGCGGATCGTCTTGGCCAGTTCGTCCATCGCTTTGAGCTTCTGGATCAGCTCGCGGGGGTACTTCGTGGTGCCGCCGGAGTCTTCCCGGCAGTGCTTGATCGCCTCTTTCAGGTCGTCGTCGATCAGCGCTTGGGCTTCGAGATACGTCAGACGCTTCGCGGACTTGATCACGCTCTTCGCGAAGCGTGACGAGAGCGGCTTGCCCTTGCGGTCGTAGCGGATGAAGCAGCTCTTGGCGTACCGCGTCACGTCCGGCTGCAGCGAGCACACGCCGTTGCTCAACACTTCGGGCAGCATCGGGATCACCCGCTTGGGCAGGTAGGTGGAGTTGCCCCGCGCGTACGCCTCGGCCTCGAGCGCCGAGCCGGGCTTCACGAACGCCGCGACGTCCGCGATGTGCACGCCCAGCTCCCAGGCGGCGCCGTCCTTCTCGTCGGCGGGCGTGAGCTTCTCGATGCTGATCGCGTCGTCAAAGTCTTTGGCGGTCGGCGGGTCGATCGTCGCGATGAACACGCCGGTGAGGTCTTCGCGGTCCTCGGGGATGTCGTCGGTGATGGTGTTCGCCGCGTCGCGGGCCTCGGCGAGCACCGCGTCGTCGAACCGCTCGGCCAGCCCGAAGGCGTGCATCACCGCCATCGTCTCGACGTCCGGCTCGCCCGCCTCGCCGAGCACCTCGACGATCACGCCCTCGGCCGCCTTGTTCGACCGCGCGTCGCCGTACGTGATGATCTCGACCACGACCTTGTCGCCCGGCCGAGCGTTCTTGCTGCCGATGTCGCGGACCACGATCGGCTCGACCATCATCCGCCCGTCGACCGCGACCTGAAAGAATCGGCCTTTTTTCTCCAGCGTCCCGGCGTATTTACGATCGGCTCGCTTGAGCACCTCGACGATCCGTGCAACCCAAGGGCTCTTGCCGCCGCCGCGTCGGCTTTCCTTGTGCACCTTGATCCGCACGCGGTCCCCGGTGAGCGCGTCGCCGGTCGCGCCGGGCGGGACGAACAGGTCGCCGTGCTCCACCAACTGGTCGGGGATGAAGAAGCCGAAGCCGTTGGGGTGCTTGCGGAAGATCCCTTCCATGAATCCCGACGGCGGCGGCAGGCCGATCGTGTCGTCGGCCGCGCTTACGACCTGGTTGTTGTCTAGCAGTTGGTCGATCGCCGCCACGAATTCGTCGCGCTGGTCGTCGGGGATGGCCAGCGCTTCGGCCAGCGCGTCGGCGTCGGCGGGCTCGTACCGCCGGTCGGCGATGTGGCTGAGAATGCGTTGGGTGTAGCGGGAGGGCATGGCGGGCGGCCGGCGGCCGAGGGGTCGGGGTCCGAGGACCGGGGTTCAGGAAACACCCGGTACCCGAGCGCTGCCGCCGATCCTACGCGAACCGTATGGTGTACGTTGCTCGGCTCGATCTCTGACCCACGAACCCCGATCCCCGCCATGCCCACCACCGACGAACTCCACGACGCCGCCCAGAAGCTCGGCCAACTGCTCAAAGACCACGATACGGTCAAGAACCTGCACGCCGCGAACAAGGCCTTCGCCGACGACACCGCGACGCAGCGGGCGCTGCTGGACTTCCAACGCGCCATCGCCGAGGTCTCCGCCAAAGAGCAGTCGGGCCAGCCGATCGAGGTCAGCGACAAGAAGAAGCTCCGCGACGCGCAGGAGGCGGTGATCCGCAACCCGATGCTCGGCCGGATGCAGACGGCGCAGATGGACTATTTCGATCTGCTCCGCAAGCTGGATACCGCGATGCAAGAGGCCGCGGGCGTGGACGAGTCGACGTTGAACGGTCTGGCCGGCGCGATGGGCGCCCCGGGAAGCTCGGCCGGCGGCGCGGCACCGACCGGCGGCGCCGGGCTCGGCGGCGGTATCCACCTCGGCTGATTTTCCTCGGCTTCACCGAGCCGTGACTAACCGAGCATCCCGGCCTGCGCCTGCGACATGATCAGTTGGGTCACGTTTTGATGGACGATGGCGATGTACCGATCCCCGTCGGTCTCGATTGGGAACATCTTCACCGCGAACCACCGGGCGGTGTCCGGGCTGAAGCACGGGTACACGACCTGCTCGGCTCGGTCCGCGCCGGCGAGCAACTCACGCAGCCCGCGTTCGACCGATCTGGCTTCGCCTGCGCAATGCCCCTCGGCCGCGCCGCAGACGTTGAGGTAGTTCAGCCCCAGCGCCGAATCGTCGTCTTCCAGGTGGTTTTCCCGGCCAAACCGCCGCCAGGCTTGATTCACCAGCACGATCTGCCCGGTCCGATCGATCACGGCCACGTGGTCGGGCAGACGGTCAAAGCAGGCCTCGGCGAGGGTGGTCTCGGACATCCTGTCGCCCCCCGATCGTTGAGACATGAAGCCAGATCGATACATTTTCATTTTAGCAGCGAGCTGACGAACGTAACTAAGAATCTCCGGAGTTCGTTCCAACCGCGCGCGAATTCGCGGAACGAAATCCGATGCTCACCCAAGCCAGGCTCGGACGTCGGATCAGAAGACCGACGACGCGGTGCGTAACCCAGGGGATACTTGGAGATTTCGGGGCGGGGAAGAAGCGGCCGCGGGACATAGCGTGCTCAAGACGGTGGCCGGAAGTGATGTAGCACGATCCCTGCCGCGACGGCGACGTTGAGCGAATCAACGCCGGCGTTCATCGGGATCGTCACGACGTCGTCGCAGAGCTCGAGTTCTTCGTCGCGTAGGCCAGCCCCTTCGGGGCCGAAGAGCAGGGCGGTCGGGCCGCGGCGTCGGGCTTCGTGCAGCGGGAACGCGTCGCCGCGCAGCGCGGTCCCCACGACGCGGAAGCCGAACGTCTCACGCACCCGCCGCAAGTCGCCCAGCAGGTCGTCGCTCCGGACGATCGGCAGCCGAAACACGGCCCCCATCGACAGCCGCACCGCCCGCCGGTACCACGGGTCCGCACACCGCGGCCCGAGCAGCAGGGCGTCGGCCCCGAGTCCGGCGGCGATCCGCACGATCAGCCCGAGGTTGTCCACGTTGGTGATCTCCGGCAGCACGACCAGCGTGGGCTGCGCGGCGATCCGTTCCAGCGGGGTGGGCGGGGGCACGTGCCCCGCGGCGATCACGCCCTGGTGTAAGGCGAAGCCCACCGCGGCTTCGAGCACGTCATCGGGTGCGACCAGCAGCGTGTCGGGGTCCGGCCAAAGCCCCCGCCACTTGGCCGCGCGTTTTTCCGCACATAGCAGCGAATGCCGACGCAGCCCACTCTGCACCAGCCGTTCGACGACGAAATTCCCCTCGGCCAGGAACAACCCGTGCCACGAACGCACCTGGCGGTCGCGCAGGTTCAGATACAGCTCTAGCCGCGGGTCGTCGGCGGACGCGACGCGGTTCAAGCGCCCAACTTCTCGGCGAGTTTCTTGCTCACGGCTTTGGGGTTTGCCTGGCCCTTACTCAGCTTCATCACCGCGCCGACCAACGCGCCGATGGCCTTAGCGTTGCCGTTGCGGACGTCGTCCACGGCCTTGGCGAGCTTGGGGTCGTCGATCGCTTGGTCCACCCATGCGTCCAACGCGCCTTCGTCGGAGACCTGGAGCAGGCCGTGCTTCTCGGCGAGGGCTTCGGCGGGCTCGTCGGAGGCTTCGCAGTGCTGGAGCAGCGGGGCGGCGGCGGATGAGCCGATCTTGTCCTCGTCGAGCAGCGCGACGATGCCGGCGGCTTGCGCGGCGCTTACCCCGATGCGGTCGATGGTGGTGCCTTGCTCGTTGGCCCGCGCGGCAGCGACGTTGAGCAGGAACGCGGCGAGCTTGGGCGGCGGGATATCGGGGCCCGCTCCCTCACGGTCGCGGCTCGTCAGGCATGCTTCGAAGAAGCGCGTGGTCGCGGGCTCGGCGATCAGCGTCTCGGTATCGACCGGTTTGAGGCCGAGGTCGTCGACGAACCGCTTGCGTTTCGCGGCGGGTAGTTCGGGGAGGCTGACGCGGACGTTCTCGAGCCAGTCCTGATCGACGACGACTTCGACCAGGTCGGGATCGGGGAAGTAGCGGTAGTCGTGGGCGTCTTCCTTCTCGCGCTGCGGCGTGGTTTCGAGCTTGCCGTCGTCCCAGCCGCGGGTGGCTTTGGAGCCGGGCGACATGACCCGGCCGCCGGCGACCCAGGCCTCGACCTGGCGGTGGTGCTCGTGGGTGATCGCGCCGTGGACGGCGCGGAACGAGTTGAGGTTTTTCACTTCGACGATGGGCGTCTTGAAAGTCTCGCCCTTGGCGTTCGCGATCACGACGTTGATGTTGGGCTCGAAGCGCATGTGCCCGCGCTGCATGATGCCTTCGGTGACGCCGAGGTGCCGGCAGAGGTCGCGCAGCGCGGTGCAGAAACGCACGGCCTGCTCGGCGCTGCGGAAGTCCGGCGCGGTGACGATCTCGAGCAGCGGCGTTCCGGCCCGGTTGAGGTCGACCAGCGAGCCGTCGCTGAAGCCGCCGCCGGGCAGTTCGTGCAGCAGCTTGCCGGCGTCTTCCTCCAGGTGGGCGCGGACGATGTTGATCGTGGTGGTGCCCGGCTCGTGCGAATCGTCGGGTGTGTCGTCGGCGTCGGGGACTTCGAACGTGCCGTCGAAGCAGAGCGGCCGGTCGTACTGGCTGATCTGGTAGTTCTTCGGGAGGTCGGGGTAGTAGTACGACTTGCGGTCCCACTTGGCGCGGGGGGCGATCGCGCAGTTCAGGGCCAGGCCGACCTGGACGGACATCTCCACGGCGGCCCTGTTCATGACCGGCAGCGTGCCGGGCAGGCCGACGGCGACGGGGGACAGGAGCGTGTTGGGCTCGGCTTCGAAATGGTCGGGGTGGGCGACGTTGGGGGCGTCGGTCCACATCTTGGAGCGGGTCGCGAGTTCGACGTGGATCTCGAGGCCGACGACCAAGGTGGTGGTCAGGCCGTGCGGCTCGCCGGGGTCGGGGTAGGCGTAGGTCATGGGCGGTGGATGATCGCGGAAGCCGGCGGCGCGGGCAATTCACGATTTCTCCCTGGTGGGCTTGACAGCGGGTGTCGAGGGATTAATATTTAGCCAAATGGCTAATCGTCAGTCCCGAACCCGTCCGACCGCCGCCCGCCAGCGCGCCCGCCGCAGAGCCGAGACCCCGTCGGACGACGCGCGTCTGGACCGCACGTTCGCGGCGTTGTCCGACCCGACGCGTCGCGCGATCCTCGCTCAACTCGCGGAAGAAGACGCGTTGCCGGCGGGGCGGTTGGCCGAGGGTTTCGACATGGCTTGGCCCTCGGTGAGCAAGCACCTGCGCGTGCTCGAGGGCGCGGGCCTGCTGCGGCAAGAGAAAGACGGCCGGGTGCGTCGGTGTCACCTCGAGGCCGAGCCGTTGAAGGAGGCCGCGGTGTGGATCGCGTATTACCGCAAGTTCTGGGGCGATCGGCTCGACGCGTTGGCCGCGTTTTTCGAAGGCGAGGCCGGCTGATGCACAGCGACGCGAAACTCGTCGCCCGGATCGATCGCCTGGCCGAGGCTTTTGGCGTCGAGCGACGGATGATGTTCGGCGGAGCCGCTTGGTTTTGCGGGGGCCACTTCGTGACGGGGGTTTGGCACGACAAGCTCGTCTTGCGGCTAGGGCCGGACGCCGCAGAGAAGGCGATGGGCCGCGACCACGTCGTCCCGATGGATATCACCGGCCGGCCCATGCGGGGCTGGGTCATGGTCGAGCCCCTCGGGGTGAACACCGCGGCGAAGCTCCGACGCTGGATCGGCCACGCCAAATCTTTCAACGACACCCTCGACCCCAAGGCGTGACCGGCACGCCCTGGTTTTTTGCCTTTCATTCACTTCCGCACGGAGAGACCGATGCCCGAGACCATGCCCCATGCCGTCGCCACCGACACGATCCGCCTGAACAAACTGGTTCGAGCCTCTCGCGAGCGCGTCTTCGAGGCGTGGACCAATCCGGATCAACTCGCAGTCTGGTTCGCCCCGGACGCCGATACGACCTGCAACGACGTGACGATCGAGCCGCGCGTCGGCGGCACGTTCCGGTTCTGCATGACGTCGTCCAACGGCAAGCACACGGGCGGTGGGAAGTTCACGGTGTTCGATCCGCCCAACGTGCTGGCGTACACCTGGTCGTGGGAAGAGCAGCCGGACTTCGGGGCCGACTCGCTCGTGACGATCGAGCTGCACGAGGCCGAGAACCCCTACGACGAAGGCCAGCCGGCCACGGAAGTAATTCTCACGCACGAACGGCTGAAGACCGCGGTCGAGCGCAGCGAGCACACCGGCGGCTGGTGGGGCGCCCTGCGAGGGCTGGGCTTCTACGTCCGCGGGGTCGATCCCAAGACGGCGATGTCCGGGGCGTCGTCGGTTGCGGGATAATGCGTACATACACCAAACAGATTTTTGGTATGGTTCACCGATCGTCGCACGTCGCGGCGCGTTTCGCTTCCCCTCTTCGTGTTGGAGACCCTGATGGACGCCACCGTTTCCCCCGCCCTTGAAGTCGGCCGCCGCCTGTACGAGTTCTGCTCCCAAGGCCAGTACCGCCGGTGCATCGAAGAGTTGTACGCCGACGACGCGCGGCACATCGAGGCGTGCGCCATGGGGCCCGACATGCCGCGCGAGAACGGCCCGAAACCCAAGCTGTTGGAGATGAACGACTGGTGGGAGGAGAACCACGAGGTTCACGGCGGCGAGCTGCAGGGCCCGTACCCGCACGGCGACGACCGCTTTGCCGTCCGCATGGCGATCGACGTCACGCCTAAGTGCGGCCCGATGGAGGGCAAGCGGCATGTGATGGAGGAAGTGTGCCTCTATACCGTCAAAGACGGGAAGATCACGCTCGCCGAGTTCTTCTACGACATGAGCAAGATGGGCGGCTGAGCGTTCAGCCCGCCGCCTTGATCGCGTAGACCGATTCGATGACGCCCTGCGGGTCCCGCGGGGCGTCGTCTTGCGCGAGCACGCGGTCGATCAGTTGCACCGCGTCCAGACGCGGTTCGCCAAGCTGGAGCAGGATTTCCAGGGCGTCCTTCGCGAGCGTCCCCCCCCCGGAAGCGGTGAGCTCGCCCGGTTTCGCGTCGGCGGCTTTCGCCTTTTCTTGGGCAGGCGCGTCGTACGTGGCGGCGCTCACGAACGCGTCGACCTTGTCCTTGAGCGTGACGACGATGGTTTCGGCGAGCTTCTTGCCGACCTCGGGCATGGTCTGGATCAGCTTGAGGTCGCGGTCCGCGATGGCGGCGGCGAGCGTGCCGGGGTCGAGCACCATCGCCCGCAGCGCCCGGCGGTGGCCGATGCCCTTGACGGTGACGAACAGCTCGAAGAAGCGCCGGTCGGCCCGGCTGGGGAAGCCCGCGAGCCGGGGGAAGATCGTCGCGCCCTGGGCGGTGGCTTCGAAGAAACACAGCGTATGCAGCGTGACGGGCTCGCCCTCCCGCGGCGCGAGCCGCGTCGCGGCGTAGGCGGGCAGGATGACCTCGTAGATCAGCCCCCCCCCGGATGACCCAGCCTCGACGTAGGCGGCGTTGGCGGTCGGGTCGGTTTCGACGAGGGTGCCGGTGATGCGGGCGATCATGGCGGCAATCTAGCCCGCGCCGGCGAGAAACGCGGCCGGCGGGAACAAACCACGGCCGAGGGGGGTCATGTAAGTGAACGCTTACTTTTTCCGAGAACACCCATGCTTTCCCACCTCACACATCGTCACGGCTTCCGTCTTCCCGCGCTGGCGCTGCTGGCCGGCTTCGCCATGGGCTTCGGCTCGCTGGCCGCGCCCGCCCCGGCGTCCGCGCAGGCCGGCCATCACCCCTCCCATTCGTTCCAGGACGCGGAGGTGTCGCTCGCCAAGTTCGGCCGATCGAGCCGGGGGCGGGGGTTCAGCCGGGGCCGCGGCTTCAGTCGGCGGAGTTTTGGCCGCGGCTTTAATCGGCGGGGCTTCAGCAATTTCCGGTTCAACCGGAGTTTCAACCGGGGCTTCAACCAGCGGCATTTCAACCGTAGTTTCCATCGTGGCTCGGACCGGCGGTTTATCCGTGGGTTCAACCAACGGGACTTCAACGGCCGCAGCTTCAACCGCCGCGACTTCAATCGTTTCGATGGCCGTCGGGACTTCGACCGCTTCCGGTTTGACGGCCGGCGATCGTTCGGCCGTTCGGGCTTCAACCGAGGCTTCGATCGGCGGACCGGGCTCGGCTTCGGCCACGGTTCGCTAA
The DNA here is from genome assembly GCA_039180415.1 of Planctomycetota bacterium. Classification (GTDB taxonomy): domain Bacteria; phylum Planctomycetota; class Phycisphaerae; order Phycisphaerales; family Phycisphaeraceae; genus CAZIXN01. Next base: position 51,906 of record JBCDDH010000017.1, read on the forward strand.
ACGGAAGCGGCTTTAAGGACGCCGCGATTCTCGATGACGCGTCGACGGCCCCGGCGTTGACGGAGGCGGAACTGGCCGAGCGGTACGAAAACCGTCGCGGCGAAGCCGAAGCCCGGGCCTGGGCGTTGCTGGAGCAAGGCCAGGCGAAGGAAGCGCGGCGGGCCTTCGCTCGGCTGTCGTCGACGAATCCGAAGGCGCCGTGGTCGAAGGTGGGGTTCGCCCTGGCTTCGGCGGAACTGGGCGAAACGAATCGGGCCCGGTTCGCTTTCGAGCGGGCCGAGCAGGCCGCCCCGGGTTATTGGGAGGCCGATTCGGCTCCGACGGCGGCACGGCTGGAGGCCAAGCGGTTGCTGGAAACCCGGGATTGGTCGGAGAATCGCACGGTGCGAACGGCTTTAGAACGGCTGGCGGGCACCGAAGCGCTGGACGAGGCGTACGGGCGCATACTGCAGTTGGCAGACCAACTAGCATTACCTCTCTACCAATATGCCGCGCACACAACGTGTGTGCTAAGCCTGATGCATACTGGCAATCTCACTCTCGCCGAACAGCATCTGAATCTGGCAATGAACAACTGCGATTATTCGGTGGAAGATGATCGCCACTTTATTGAACAGATGTGTATGCCTTTTGGGCCCGCGTTCCACACCGCTCGGTCCTGGCTCCGTCAACTTCAAGGTCACGAAGAGGAAGCACTTGCCGAAACGGCAGCGGCTGTTGCCTGGGAAGAACAGTTAGGTGTGCCTCAGTTTCAGGTTTCATCATGGTACGCGACTTTGTACTACCTCCAACACAATGCTGCCGAGGCGCTTCCGTGGTCCAGAAAAGCTTTGGAGTTCGCACGTCGCAACGATTTTGATCACTATCTGGATATGGCAATCATGATCGAAGCTTGGGCAGTAGCAATTGACCGAGACGCCGAGCTATCGC
>JBCDDH010000018.1:0-51437 GCA_039180415.1 Planctomycetota bacterium
CGGCCTCGGCCTCGATGCCGCCGACGCCCCAGCCGACGACGCCCAGGCCGTTGATCATGGTGGTGTGGCTGTCGGTGCCCACCAGAGAGTCGGGGTAGAGGACCCCTTCGCTTTCCCAGACACCCTTGGCGAGGTACTCGAGGTTGACCTGGTGGACGATGCCCGTCGCCGGCGGGACGACGCGGAAATTGTCGAACGCCTGTTGGCCCCACTTGAGGAACTCGTACCGCTCGTTGTTGCGTTCGAACTCCTTTTGCATGTTCACGGTGAGCGCCATGCCGTTGGCGAACGCGTCGACCTGCACCGAGTGGTCGATCACCAAGTCGCAGGGCACAAGCGGGTTGACCTTTTTCGCATCGGATTCGTTACCGGTCATGCGGACGATGCCCGCCCGCATCGCCGCGAGGTCCACCACCGCCGGCACGCCGGTGAAGTCCTGCAGGACGACCCGGCCGGGCATAAAGGGGATCTCGGTCTCGCCGACGTTCTTGGCGTCGTAGGCCGCCAAAGCCTTGACGTGTTCTTCGGTGTAAATGAACCCGTCCAGGTTCCGCAACACCGCTTCGAGCAGCACCCGGATCGAATACGGCAGCCGGGCGACCTCGCCGACGCCCCGCAGCGCGTCAAGCCGGTAGTACGCCCGCGGCCCCATCGGCGAATCGAGCGTGGCGCGGGCGTTGAACGGGTCCATCGGAGCGGCGGCCATACGGTTTACCTCGGGGAATCGGCGGAAGCGTGCGGAAACGCCTTATCTTAGCAGCGCGCGGAACGACCCCAGCCCGGCGGCGGATCGGCGGGGCCCGTGAACAATCCGGTTTGCCCTCGGCTCAATACGGCGGCCGCGTCGAACCCGATGTCTCTTTGCCATCGACAGCATCCGCGCCGCCCGCGGGGGCCTCGCTCGGAGACGCCGCCGCGGCGTCTCCGCCCACGGGCCAACACCAGATCGTGTAAGCCGTCGCCGCGTCGTCCACACTTTCAACCTGCACGAATTCCGGCCGACCCGGCGTCAACACCAGCACGAACGCCTCGTGCCCCAGGTCGCCGCCCAAATCCGCGTCGCTGTAGTGCGGCGACGCTTCCGCGCCCAGCGCGTTCCAGTCGCCTTCGAACGCCGCGTCGCCGCCCGCTTCCCCCGCGATCGCGTCCATCACCGTCCCCAGGAATCGACCCATCGACGCCTGCCCCGCCGGGTCCGCGACGACGAACCCACTCAACGCTACGTCGGCCTCCGCCGCCCGCAGTTCCACCACCACCATGCCCGCCCCTTCAACCCGGAACATGTCCGACCGGTCGCCCGACTCGGGGGCCAACGCGCCGTCCAAAGACCCGCCCACCTTCAGCGCCGCCGCGCCGCTCGGCCGGCTGTCCGCGTCGCGGTTCTCGACCGCCGGCCACGGCGCGAACGTCGCCACCAGGCTCGCCTGTCCCACCGAGTCATACGGCGTGACGACGACCCGCACCGGGCCCGCCTGATCCACCGTCGCCGACATCTGCTCCGCGCCCAGATCGAGCGCCAGGTCCTGATCGCTCCAACCGCCCGCCAGGGGCAAGCCTTCGGCATCGAACGCCTGCAACGCCACGTCCGCGTCCGCGCGTATCGCCACGCTCAGCAGCCCCGCCGACGGCGCTTCGAATGCCAGCGACACGTCGGCGTCGCCCATCGCGTCCCAAATCATCGGCTCGCCGAGTTCCAGCGTTTCCGCGAAGGCCACGCCGCCCGACACGGCGATCCCCCACCACACGAGCCCCCATCCCCAACCTCGGCTCCCGCGAACCTGTCCGCTCCGCATCGCGACCTCCCGTGAAAAACATCGTTCTCAAGCGCCCGCACGCCGCGGCCGGATGCTCGCAGCTTAATCCGCGGCGATCCGCCGACCGCAAACTTCAATAGCACCCGCCGTTCAGGTCGATCCGCCCCGCGGGCCACGCCGCCGCCGCGGGGTAGGTCATCACCACAGGGTCGCACCACGGGTGCCGCTGCGGGTCGTCCGCCGTGCGGTCGACGAACCGGTTCGACACGGCGCGTGCGCCGAGCCGTTCGTACAGGCCTTGCGCGGTCTCGGTTTGAAACAGCGATACCTTGAGCCCCAGTTCGTCGATCCGTGCGAACGCGTCGCGCAGCAACGCCGTGCCCAGCCCCCGACCTTGCCAAGCCGCGTCCGTCGCCACATCGCCCAACGCCAACACCTCCATCGCTCGCCAACCCGCGTCGCCGATCGCCCGGCCCGATCCGATCTCCAGAAAAACCGTCCGCACGAACGTCGTGCCCACCGCCGCCAGCCGGCCGCCGACCCGCACGGCGTGCATCACCGCTTCGGGCATATCCATGGGCACGCCGTCCCTCCAGCAGGCGAGGTTCTCCGCCACCGCTTCCGCTTCGTCTTCCGCGGTCAGCGCCGGGCCGCCCGGCGGATAAAACGCCGCCTTGCAAAGCAGACCAAACCGCAAAACATCCGCTTCGGTCATCGTGCCCGCCGGCCAACGCTCGACTTCGATCGCATCCATGCAACGCACGCTCCGTCGGTCGATCGTGGTTCGTGAAACCGCCTCAATAGCTCGGGCCGTTGAGGTCGATCACGCCGTCCGGCCACGGCGCTTCCGCCGGGTACCGCATCACGCAATCGTCGAACCACGGAGACGCCTCGGGGTCGGCCTCGGGGTCGGCGATAGCTCGATTCACGAAGCGGTTGGTCACGAGCGTCGCGCCAAGCTTCTCGTAGAACCCGCGCGCCGCGCCGGTTTGGAAGAGGCAATGAGGCACCGCCTCCTCGTCGAGCCGGGCGAAGGCGTCGCGGACCACCGCTTTGCCGAACCCACCGCCGCGGACCGTCGGGTCGCTGGCTACGCCCGCCAGGCCCAACACAGCAACCGGTCCCGTCGGGGTATGGATGGTTCGCCGCAGGGTGTTCGCAACCGCCACGAACGCCCCGTCCACCTCGGCGACATGCATCAGGCCCCCTTCTTCCGCGGCCTCGCCTCTGACCCATCGTCGGTGCGCTCGCTCGCGACGATTCGCCAGCGTCTGCTCGTCCGGCGTCGGGCCCATGCCGGCAAACCCCCGGGCCCGCATCGCGCGGACGTCGTCGAGGGCGTCCGGGGAAACCGCGCCGGGCACCCAACGGACCACCACGGGTTTCGACGTCGACGCCATCGACGCAGTGTACGAACCGCACGCCGCGCGATAGAACGTCGGTTGCCATGTCTCTGCCGCGCGTCATCGTAATCCTCGGGCCCACCGCCGGCGGCAAGAGCGAACTCGCCGCCTCGCTCTGCGAACAACTCCCGGCGGGCGGCGAAATCATCGGCGCCGACTCGATGCAGGTCTACCGACACCTCGACGCGGGGACCGCCAAGCCTCCCTCGGCGTTGCGGCGGCGCGTCTCCCACCACCTGATCGATCTGGTCGAACCGACGCAGCGCTTCACCGTGCGCGACTGGCTCAATCACGCCGAACGGATGATCGCCGACTGCCAAAGCCGCGGCGTCCACCCGATCGTGGTTGGCGGGACAAACCTGTATTTGAAAGCCCTGCTCGAAGGACTGATGGACGGCCCGGACCACGACCCGCAACTGCGCGAACGGCTTGCGCAACGCACCCCGCAAGACCTCCACGCGGAGCTGCAACGCGTCGATCCCGACGCCGCCCAACGCATCGCCCCCAACGATCGCCAACGCCTCACCCGCGCGCTCGAAGTGTTCCAACTCACCGGCCAAACCATCAGCGCGATGCAGGCGCAATGGCACGATTCGCCCCCCACGACCTACCGCCACGACCCGATCCTGCTCGGCCTGCACTGGCCCGCCGAAGCGATCAACCCCCGCATCAATCTGCGGGTCAAGGCGATGTTCCAGCCCGACCGCGTCGACCCGCGGCTCGCCGCCGACGCCTGTCCGAACGGAGAATCCCTGCCCGACGAAGCTCTGCGATTGGACGACGCCGACCGGCTGGGCCCGCAGGCCCGCGAAGCGCTCGGCTACAAGCAGTGCCTCGCGGCGCTGCGACCCGACCGGCATCCCGACCTCGCCGATCCGAAACTGCAAACCCCCGACGACGCCATGGAGCGCACCAAAGTCCTGACCCGCCGCTTCGCCAAGCAGCAACGCACGTGGCTCAAACGCTTCGCGGGCGTCCGGTGGATCGAGATGCCTAGCGACGACCCGTTGGCCGCGGCGGTGGATGCGGTGCGTACGGACTAAGAATGCGGTAGCCGCAGGCTAACGGGCTGAGCGGAGTACGCCGCGGGACACCGAGCACGCGCAGCCCGTTGGGCTGCGGCTAGCGAAACGAAACGTTGCGGATCATTTCAATCCGGCAACACCGCGACCTTGATGCCCTCCATCGCGATATTGGCCTTGAACGCCGCATCGATCTCGCTGAACGGTAAGCGGCTTAAATTTGGAATATGTAATCTCGGATGCAACCCGTTCCATGCGAAAGGCAGGCGGTTTGGCCATGTGGTTTTGTCGCACCGTTCTAAGCCTTCACACGTCACGCACACAGCGGAAGCCGTTGTTCGTGGTGCTGCTGTCGGGCGTGTTCGCCGTGCGCGCGCCGAGCCGGTAGCGGTGGCAATAACTCGCGTGGCAGAGGTAGCTGCCGCCCTTCTGCACCTTGTGCGTGAAGCCGTCGCGGGGCTTCATGGCGGCGTGCGGCGATTCGTCGTCGGGGATCGGGCCGCGCGGGTTGGTCGCGTTCGCGGGCCGGTCGCGTTGCCACCAATCGGCGGTCCATTCCCAGACGTTGCCCAGCGTGTTCCATAGGCCGTAGGGGTTGGGCTGGAACGCGTGGACCGGGCAAGTGCCGACGAAGCCGTCCGCCGCGGTGTTCGCGTGAGGGAACTTGCCTTGCCAGACGTTCATGCGGTGCCGTTTGCGGGGCTCGAGTTGGTCGCCCCACCAGAACGTCTGGTCCTGCACACCGCCGCGCGACGCGAACTCCCACTCGGCTTCCGTGGGAAAGCGTTTGCCCGCCCACTTGGCGTACGCGTTCGCGTCGTTCCAACTGACGTGCGTGACCGGGTGGTCTTGAAGCCGCTTGACGTTCGAGCCCTCGCCAAACGGCCGGTCCCACCGCGCGCCAGGCACCGCGACCCACCACGGCGTGCCCGCGACTTGTTGGTCGCGTTGAAGCTTCTGCACGTACTTCTTGGCCAGGTGCAGATGAAACACGTACGACCAACCGAACCGCTCCGCCTCCGTCACGTAACCCGAGTCCTCCACGAAGGCCGCGAACTGCGCCACCGTCACCGACGTTTCGTCGATCCAGAACGGATCGATCGTGGTCGCCCGCGGCGGCGTCTCGCCGTCGTCCGGGTACGCCAGGGCGAAGTCCGTACCCACCGCAAACGTACCGCCCGGCAACTCGATCATGCCTTCCGTGGAGCCGCTACGCGCCGCCCGCACCGGCGGATGGACGACGTAATTCTCCGGCGTCAACCGCCCTTTCGCGATCTGCCCCAACCCCGCCGCCGACGCCTTTTCCGGCGTGCAGCAGCCTTTCTTGCCCGGCGACGCGCCCGGCGAAGCGTCCTTTGATGAACCGGCGTCAACCATCCGCGTATCGTATGAATTCCACGGAGCCCGACGTTTCTCCCTCGATTCAGGAGCCCCCATGCCGACCTCCACCGTCACCCGCCGCGTCGCCCTGGCCGCCGCCGTCGTCGGCGCCGGCCTCGCCGTCGCCTGGGCCACCGCCCCCAGCCAACCCGCCATCGCCCAAGGCAACGACGCCCCGCCCTACGCCGACCCCGGCTCCGAGGCGATGAACCAAACCGCGCCGGACGTCTTCGACGCCGTGTTCACGGTGCAGACCGGCGACGACACCGCGACCTTCACCGTGCGTACCCACCGCGCATGGGCCCCGCTGGGCGCCGACCGATTCTACAGCTTGGTTAAGTCCGGCTACTTCAACGACCAGCGCGTCTTCCGTGTCGTGCCCGGTTTCGTCGCGCAGTTCGGGATCCACGGCGACCCCAGCGTCGCCGCCCAATGGCGCCGCGCTCAGATCGCCGACGACCCCATCCGCCCCGACGTCTCCAACACCCGCGGCCGCGTCGTCTTCGCCAACGCCGGGCCCGACACCCGCACCACGCAACTGTTCATCAACTTCGGCGACAACACCTTCCTCGACGACCCCCGCGCGATGCGCGGTAGTGTCTTCGCCCCCTTCGGCGAGGTCACCGAAGGCATGAACGCCGTCGATGCCATCAACAGCCAGTACGGCGAACAGCCCAACCAGGGCGCAATCCAGACCCAAGGCAACGCCTACCTCGACGCGAACTTTCCGGAGCTCACCCGCATCGTTTCGGCCGTCGTCGTCGATCCCGATGCCGCCGAGTGAACACCGCCGATCTGGCAACCGACCGCATCGAATACCGCGGTAGCGCACGGAGGTCGCCCCCATGAAACGCTTGCTCGGTTTGTTGGTCCTTGCCTGGGCGACGTTTCCCGCCGCCACGACGCAAGCCGAGCAAAACCGGCCCAACGTCCTGTTCATCGCGGTCGACGACCTCAAGCCCGCGATCGGCGCGTTCGGCGACAAGCGGGCCGTCACCCCGAATCTGGACCGGCTCGCCGGCATGGGCACCGCGTTCCTCAACGCCCACTGCCAGCAGGCGATCTGCGGGCCGTCCCGCGTGAGCCTGCTGCTGGGGCTCCGGCCCGACGCCACCCGCGTCTGGGACCTGCAAACCAAGTTTCGCGACACGACGCCCGACGCGGTGACGCTGCCGCAGCGGTTTAAGCAGGCCGGCTACACGACGGTGGGCATGGGGAAGATTTTCGACGTGCGCAGCACGCCGGGGCCCCGCGATATGGACGCCGCGTCCTGGTCCGAGCCGTACACGGTCGTGTCGTCCCCGGCCGTCGAGACGTTCTCTTACCGAAACCCCGACACCGTCGCCCACGTCGAGCGGGTCCTGGCCAGCGGCCGGACCCAAGGCGGCTGGGAAGAACGGCTCAAGACGATCTTCCCGGAAGGCAAGCCCGCCACCGATCGCGCCAACGTGCCCGACAACGCCTATCACGACGGGGCGATGACCGAACTGGCGATCGAACGCCTCGACGGCTTCGCGGAAAGCGGCGAATCGTTCTTTCTGGCCGTGGGCTTCAACAAGCCGCACCTGCCGTTCAACGCTCCCGCGAAATACTGGGACCTGTACGACCGCGACGATTTTACGATCGCCCCGTTCCAGCAAGACCCGCAGGGCGCACCGCCCTTCGCGACCCAGCCGGGCTGGGAGCTGCGCTTCCACTACGACGTGCCCAAGGAAGGCCCGATCTCCGAAGCGCGTCAGCTCGAGCTTATCCATGGCTACTACGCCGCTACTTCTTACGTCGACGCCCAGGTCGGCAGGCTGCTCGACGCGCTGGAAGCCAACGGCCAACTCGACGGCACCGTGATCGTGCTCTGGGGCGATCATGGCTGGCACCTCGGCGACCACGACATGTGGTGCAAGCACACCAACTACGAGCAGGCGACCCGCTCGCCGCTGATCGTCGCCGCGCCCGGCGTCGGCCGCGCCGGCAGCCGCGGCCGCGCTCCGGTCGAGTTCGTGGACGTGTACCCGACGCTGCTGGACCTAGCGGGGATCGAGCCCGCCGGACCGCTGCACGGCGTGTCGCTGCGACCGATCCTCGAAGACCCCCAAGCCCGCGTCAAAGACGCCGCCGTCAGCCAATACCCCCGCCAGTTCGGAGACGACCACTTCATGGGCTACGCCTACCGGACCGATCGTTTCCGGCTGGTCCAGTGGCGGGCTCGCGATACGAACGATCCGGACCCGTCGCAAGGACCGGTCGTCGCCACCGAGCTCTACGACTACGCCGTCGATCCGCTGGAGACCCGCAATCTGGCGGACGACCCCGCCTACGCCCAAGCAAGGACGAACCTGGAAGCCCTCGCCCGCGGCGTCGAATGACGCGTCTCTCCAACCCCACCCACCGAAGCCCGCGTCCGCCGAACGCGGGCTTGCGCGATTACCGCAGCTTGATCGTCGCCAACGCCAGCGCGGCCAATAGCGCCGTGACCACCCACGCGCGCACGACCACCTGCTGCTCCGTCCACCCGCCCAAGTGGAAGTGGTGATGGATCGGCGCGCAGCGGAAGATGCGCCGGCCCTTCGTAGCCTTGAAGTACCCCACCTGCATCATCACCGACACGGCCTCCAGCACGAACACGCCGCCGACCACGATCAACAAGACCTCCTGCCGCGTGACCACCGCGAAGTAGCCCAGCAGCCCGCCCAACGGCAACGAGCCCGTGTCGCCCATGAACACCTGGGCCGGGTGGCAGTTGAACCACAGGAACCCCAGGCACGCGCCGACCATCGCCCCCGCCACGACCGCCAGCTCGTCGCCCAGCGGGATGTACGGCACCAGCAGATACTTCGCCAAGACAAACTCCTCGTCCGTGTACCCGGCGATCAGACACAGCAGCATGAACGCGAACGCCACGATCGTGGTCACGCCCGACGCTAGGCCGTCCATCCCGTCGGTCAGGTTCACCGCGTTAGAGAAGCCCACAATCACCACCGTCGCCAACCCCACGAACAGCCACGGCCCGAGCACGATCAGGCTCGGGCTCGGCTCGAAAGTCCCGGTCGCGTCCCGCACCCACGTCTTGACCCCCGGCAGGTTCAACGCCCGGGCCATGTCGGAAAACTCGTTGGTCACGGCGAACTTCGACACGCCGTGGTGGTAGACGAAGATACCCAGCAAGACCGCGACGCCGATCTGGAACAGGAACTTCTCCCACGAGCGCAGCCCGTCGCGCGAACCGGTCTTCCGTCGGGCCGCGGTGAGCTTCAGCCAGTCGTCCGCGACGCCGATCCCGCACATCGCCACCAGGCACACCAGGCCCATCGTCACGTAGAAGCTCGACAGGTCCGCCAGCAGCAGCGTCGCCCCGAAGATCGCCGCCGCGATCAGCACCCCGCCCATCGTCGGCACGTTCGACTTGTGCTTGGTCAGCTCGTTGAGCGCCTGGTGATGGAACTCAGGCGAGTCGCCGATCTTCTGCGTCACCAGCCAGCGGATCACCCGCGGCCCGGCCGCCACCACGATCACGAACGCGACCAGGATCGCCATCACCGCCCGAAACTCTACCCAGCGGAACACGAGCAGCGCCCGCGTGATCGCCGTGGCGTTGAGCAGCTCGCGGATCGCGTCGAGTTGGAGCAGGAAGAGCAGCAAAGCGGGTCAAGCGTGCGGCGGGCCAAAACGGGCTTCGAGGTGAGGCAAGATACGTTCCAGCCGCCGCCCGCGCGAACCCTTGAGCAGCAGCACGTCGCCCGGCCGCAGCGAAGCGGCGATCCGTTCGGCCAGGTCGTCCGACCACGGCGTCGCCCCGTCGAAGTGTTCGCCGACGCACCAGAGCCGGTCGGCTTCGACGACGCGGCGCGCTCGATCCAGGGCTTCGGCGTGCGCAGCCGGCGCGTGCCGCCCGAGCTCGAGCATGTCGCCCAACAAGGCCGCCTTGTGCGAGCGCTCGACGGCCAGCCCCGCCAGGTGCTCCAACGCCAGCCGCATCGAATCCGGATTGGCGTTGTAGGCGTCGTGGATCACGGTCACTGGCGAGCCCGCATCCCCCCACCGGAGCGTCTGCATCCGTCCTTCCGCGGGCTCGGCGCTCCGCAACGCTTCACGGATCTCCGCGTCCTGCAAGCCCATCCACCGCGCCGCCGCCGCGACCAGCGCCGCGTTGCTGCGGTGGTGCGGGCCGGGAAGCGGAAAGTCGTCCGGGATGGCGTCGGCGAAACGCTCAGGGTGCACGGGCAGCAGCGCGACGTTTTCCTGCACGTCGTAATACGGCGCGATCGCTTCGGCAGCGGCGCGTTCGACGAAGACAACCCCGCCCCGGCGCACGTGCGGCAACAGGGCCGCTTCCTCCTTAGCGACGCCATCGAGGTCGCCGAAAAACTCGAGGTGCTCGGCACCGATGCTCGTGATCAGCGCCGCGTCGGGCCGCGCGAGGCGGGCGAGGGTATCGATCTCGCCCGGATGGTTCGTACCGATTTCGCTGGCGACGAAGGCGTTTCCGGGATCGGCGGCGAGCAGCGTGAGCGGCACGCCGAGGTGGTTGTTGAAGCTCTTGGGTGATTGCGTGCCGGCCACACCGCAGGACGTGAGCACCCGATGGAGCAGGTGACGCGTGCTGGTTTTGCCGTTCGAACCCGCGACGGCGATCACTTTGCAACCCGCATCAACCAACGCATCGCGGTACGCCGACGCCCATACCTGCAACGCCGCCACGGCGTCGCGCACGAGCAAGACGCCCGGCCGACCCGACAGCTTCTCCGCCCACCGCGGGCTGTCGATCACGACCCACGCCGCGCCGGCGTCCCGTGCCGCCTGGGCGTAAGCATGCCCGTCGTGGTTCTCGCCGGCGATCGCGATGTACACCTCGCCCGGCCGGATCGTCCGGGTATCGATGCTCACACCGGCCGCAGAGACGGCGGGTGCCCGGCCGTCCAGCCAGCGCCCAGACAGCAGCGCCGCGACGTTTGACGCGGACCAAAAGGAACCGGCCGACACGGTCAGCACGCCACCGCCGGCGGTTGCCACCGCCGCAGCGCGGCCGCGGCGTGTTCCCGATCGTCGAAGTGGACCTTCTTCGTCGCACCGCCGAAGGCTCCCGGCGGATCGGCGAGCACCTGGTAATCCTCGTGGCCCTTGCCGGCAATGAGCACGGTGTCCTGGCCGGCCGCGCCGGTGATCGCGGCGTGGATCGCCGCCGCGCGATCGACCTGGATCGTCAAGCGGTCGCGCCGGACCGCCGCCAGCCCCGCCGCCGCGTCGTCGAGGATCCGCTGCGGGTCCTCGCTGCGCGGGTTGTCGGACGTGAGCACCGCGTGATCCGCAAACGCGAGCGCCGCGTCGGTCATCTTCGGGCGCTTGGTACGGTCGCGATCGCCGCCACAGCCGTACACCACAATGAGCCGGCCGCCACGTTTTTCCGTCAATGGCTTGAGCGTCGAGGCCACCCGTTCCAACGCGTCGGGCGTGTGCGCGTAATCCACCAGCACGCTCGGGCCCCGGCCGTCTTTGCGTCGCACCGGTTCGAGCCGACCGGGCACGGGCGGGCACGCGGCGAGCCGCTCGCGCAGCTCCCGGGCGGAAGTCCGCATCAGCGTGTGCGTCGCCGCCGCCGCCTGCAACGCATTGCTCAGGTTGTGTTCGCCCACCAACGGGAGCGTGGCCGACGCGCTACCCCACGGCCCGTCGAACCGCGCGGTGGATCGATCCGATTCGAGCGACTCGGGCGTCGCCGACGCGGATTGCTCCGGCCCGTCCGCCCGGTCGTGGGTAACGCCCCGCCCCATGCGCGTCCGCATGACGCGACCCGACGACACACCGGCGACCATGACCTCGGCGTAAGGGTCGTCCCCGTTGACCACGGCCCAGCCCTGCGGCTTGAGCATCGTGAAAAGCCTCGCCTTGGCCGCGGCGTAGGCGTCCATGGTGCCGTGGTAGTCCAGATGATCTTGGGTGAGGTTGGTGAAGACGGCGGCGTCGAACGCCAGACCGGCGACCCGCCCTTGGTCCAGCGCGTGGCTGGAGACTTCCATCACCGCGGTGTCGCAGCCGTTGCTCACCATCGCGGCGAGGTGGCGGCGGAGCTCGATCGCGCCGGGCGTGGTCAGCTCGGCGGGCCGCGGGCCGGCTTCTTCGCCAACGTCGGTCCAAACGGTGCCGAGCAGGCCGGGCTTAAGCCCCGAAGCACGGAGCAGGTGCTGCGTGAGCATCGCGACGGTGGTCTTGCCGTTAGTGCCGGTGACGCCAACGAGGCGGAGCCCCCGGGCGGGGTGGCCGAAGTACGCGTCGGCGAGCCGGCCGGCGAGGGCCTGATCCACGTCGTCGGCCACGGCGACCGCCACGCCAGCCAAACCCTCACGCAACGCCGGATCGCTTTCCCACGCCGCCGCGGGGACAACGACCGCGGACACGCCCCGAGCGATCGCGTCTTCCACAAAACCCTTCGCTCGCGGCGACCACGACCCGCGGGCCACGAAGACACCGCCGGCCACCGCGTCCCGGCTGTCGTCCGTCAGGCCGGCACAGGCGGTACGTTCGCCGCCATCGCCGGACACGCGTCGCAGCGCCGGATCGGTCAGCAGTTCGTCGAAAGCCGGGGGTGGGTTCGGGGGTCTCATCGTGAAACTCGCGGAAGCCTGCCGCACGAAACGGTGGGCAAAACGACGGGGCTACCCAGGAAAACCGACGGTCGTCGGTCGAACAGGATGTGCCCGCCTCGATGTTATCGGCCACGCTTCGCGGATCGCTACAACCAAGCATCGCCGCCCGCGGTCCGCAAGTCGCCCGCCAGAAACGCCGATGTCTCGATGGACCACCCGTAAATCTGGGGAGGAAATCACGAAAGATGTCCGGCGAAGCGAATAAACCCATCGAGACACTGCGTTTGGGCGCGGCCGATAAGCAAAAGCTCATCGACTACGTCGAGCACACGGCACGCAAACCGGTGCAAGACTGCAAGCGGGGGCTGCGCGTCAATTTCGCCGGCCGCAAGGTGCTCGTGAAGATCACCAGCAGCGAAGGCCAAAGCCAGGTCTGCTCGGTGGTGCCGCGGAACCTAAGCCGGCGCGGCCTGGCTTTCGTGCACGGCCGGTTCGTGTACCCCGACAGCGAGTGCGAGGTCACGCTGCCGATGCTCAGCGGCAAGTGGTGCGTGCTGCGCGGCGTCATCCGACGCTGCCGACACGTCAACGGGATCGTGCACGAGGTGTCGGTGGTGTTCGACGAGTCGATCGACTTGAACCAGTTTCTCCGGCTCAACTCCGAGCAGGCCGAACGCCACCTCTCCGAAATGACCGAAGACGGCCTGGGCGAAGACGACCTGAGCGGCAGCCGCGGACGGGTGCTGATCGTGGACGACCTCGCGGCCGACCGTCGGCTGTTCAAGATGTGGGTCGAGAAGCTCGGCTTCGCGGTGAAGGAAGCCGGCGACGTCGGCACCGTGCTGCAACTGCTCAATCAAAACCGTTTCGACCTGTACATCGTCGACGCGAATCTCGGCGACGAGGATGGCATCGAACTGATCATGCACCTCCGCGGCCAGGGGGTGATCGCACCGGTCATCAGCGCCTCGGCCAACGACACGGACGAGTTCAAGAAACGCGCCAACGACGCGGGCGCCTCCGCGGTCATGACCAAACCCTTCGACTTCGAGGCGCTCAAGCACAACGTCTTCGAAGTCATGTCGATCGACGAGCAAGCGGCTTCGGACGACTCGCCGCTCTACAGCGACCTGGCGAACGACGCGGACATGGTTCCGCTGATCGATGACTTCGTCAAAGGCTTGGCCGTCTACGTGGCCAAGCTCCGCAGCGCGAACGCCGAGGCGGACTTCGACAACCTCAGCAAGTTGTGCCGAAACCTCAAGGGCGCTGGCTCGAGCCACGGCTTCGAGCCCGTCAGCAGCGCAGCGGAAATCATCATCGATTCCCTCGGGCAGCAAGAGAAAGACATCAACGCGGTACGCACGTCGGTCAACAGCCTGCTGCACGTGATCCAGCGGGTCCAGGCCGCTTACAACGCGGCGTGAAACCGGGCTCGTTCGGATCGGACGGCCTTATTTCACGCCGTAGCGGGCGAGCAGGTCGATGATCCGCGGCTGGTTGGGGTTGAGCGCGAGCGAGCTTCGCCAGGCTTCGACACCCTTGACCTTGTGGAACGGGTTCTCGTAGCGGCCCTCGATGAACAGCGTGATGTGGCTGACGCCCTTGCCGTTGAGCGCGGCGACGTCGGTGTCGTCAAACTCGATGGCCGAGTCGTAGTGCCGCAGCGCCAATTCGAAACGGCGGAGCTTGAAGTTCGCGTAACCCATGCGTTCGTGCGCGACGCCCGAAGGATTGCGCCGCAGCAGCGTGTCCAGCGTGTTGATCGCTCGGCCGAAGTTGCCGATCCGGATGTGCGCGTCGGCCAGGCCGAGCAGCACCGGGTCGTCGAGTTCGCCGAGTTCGGCGGCCATCCGGTAGGCGTCGATCGCGCCCTGCCACTGGCCGAGCATCGCGTACGACACGGCAAGGTTGGACCAGGCCGGCTGGTCGTCGGGGTCCAGCCGGGTCGACCGGATCGCGTACGGCAGAGCCTGCCGCGGCTCGCCGAGTTGCAGGTAGGCCGACGACAGATCACGGTTGGCCAGGAAGCTCTGCGGGTCGACCATGAGCGCCTTGAGGTACTGGCCGACGGCCTCACGGAGCTTGCCGCCCAGCTGCCGCACGAGCGCCCCGCCGTACAGCGCGTCGAAGTTGTCCGGATCGACACGGACCGCCGTGTCGTACTGCTCTTCCGCCAATAGGTAGTCGCCGCGGTCCTTGTGGATGCTGGCGATCTGAAGGTAGGCCTCGGTAAGCCGGGGGTTCTCCTCCACGGCCAGCCCCAACGTCGCCAAGGCCGCGTCGTCCAGGCCCTCCTCGAGCAAGCGTTGCGCGTCGTCGAGGTAGGTCTGAGCGCGTTGCCGTTGGGTGCCGCCGACCATCGCGCAGCCCACGAAACACACCGGAGAGGCGGCGACGGCGAGCGTCAGCAACAGATAAGCAAAGCGAGCGGCGGGGATGCGATTCATGCGGATTCTCTCGGAGCACGCGGTCGATAATGGCTGGACGGCCGCCGCAGGTTTCGAACTATGCCCCGGCGATGCGGGCCCGGCAAGTTTTCTCCGAACCGGGAGCATAATCCACGATCGCTACAACCTCTACACTCCGCCCGATGCGGATCGCGCTGGCCCAGATCAACCCCACCGTCGGAGATATCGCCGGCAACGCCGAAAAAATCCGGCGACGCCTCGCCCAAGCCCGCGACGCCGGGGCCGATTTAGCCGTCTTTCCTGAATTAACCATCCTGGGCTACCCTCCCAAAGACCTGCTGCTCAAGCCCGACGTGATCGACCGCGCCCGCGCCGCCGTTGAGCATCTCGCGGAAGACACCGCGGGGCTCACCGCGCTGATCGGCTTACCGGTGTGGTCGGAGCACGGACGCGGACGGACCCTGCACAACGCCGCGGCGGTCTGCGTCGACGGAAAGATCGCCTCGTTTCACCACAAGGCGCTGCTGCCGACGTACGACGTGTTCGACGAGCTGCGGTACTTCGAACCCGGTCCGACCACGCGACTCACCGATCTGACGGCCCGAGACGGACAAACGATCAAGCTCGGCCTGTCGATCTGTGAAGACCTCTGGGGCGCGGCCGAGCACTTCGATCGCCGGTTGTATCACGTCGATCCGATCGCCGCGCTCGCGGACGCCGGGGCCGAACTGTTCGTGAACCTGTCCGCGTCGCCGTTCATCGCGGGCAAGCACCCCAAGCGGCGCGCAATCATGGGCGAGCTCGCGAAAAAACACGGCCTTCCCGTGCTGTTCTGCAATCAGGTCGGCGGGAACGACGAGCTGGTGTTCGACGGCCGATCTTGCGTGTTCAACGGGTCAGGGGCATTGGTCGCAGAAGCGGCGGGGTTCGAGGAGGACCTGCTCGTCGTGGACATCGAGGGGCCGACCTCGGGCGTCGAGGTCCGGCTTCCGGGGTTCGGGGAAAGGCAAGCCGCCACGACTCCAAAGCCCGACGAAACCGAGGCCGAAGTCCACGCCGCCCTCGTGCTCGGCCTGCGCGACTACGTCCGCAAGTGCGGTTTCAAATCGGTGGTGCTCGGGCTCTCCGGCGGCATCGACTCCGCCGTCACCGCCGCCGTCGCCGTCGCCGCGCTGGGGCCTGAAGCGGTCCGCGGCGTCGCGCTGCCCTCCCGCTACAGCTCCGGCGGCTCGGTCGACGACGCCCAAGCCCTCGCCGACGCGCTCGACATCGCCTTCCACGTGGTGCCCATCGAAACACCACACGCCGCGATGGAAGCCACCGTCACGCCGCTCTTCGACGAGATCCTCGGCGACCACCAACCCGGGGTCACCGAAGAGAACATCCAAGCCCGCCTCCGCGGCAACCTCCTGATGGCGCTCTCGAATAAAACCGGCGCGATGCTCGTAACCACGGGCAACAAGTCCGAACTCGCCGTCGGCTACTGCACGCTCTACGGCGACATGTGCGGCGGGTTCTCCGTGCTCTCCGACGTGCCCAAACTGCTCGTGTATCGCCTGGCGCGCTGGATCAACGATGCGCCGGATTCCCCTTTGCGGCAACAATTCGGCCGGGGCGTGATTCCCGAAGGCACGATCACCAAGCCCCCGTCCGCCGAGCTGCGCCCCGACCAGAAAGACCAGGACTCGCTCCCGCCGTACGAGCAGCTCGACGAGATCATCGAACGGTACGTCGAACGGGAGCAGTCCGCCGCGACGATCCTCGCCGAGACCGGGTTCGACGCCGACGTCGTGCTCCGCATCGTCCGCCTGATCGACCTCAACGA
The DNA here is from genome assembly GCA_039180415.1 of Planctomycetota bacterium. Classification (GTDB taxonomy): domain Bacteria; phylum Planctomycetota; class Phycisphaerae; order Phycisphaerales; family Phycisphaeraceae; genus CAZIXN01. Next base: position 16,374 of record JBCDDH010000018.1, read on the forward strand.
GTACAAGCGCAAGCAGGCCGCGCCGGGCTTGAAGATCACCGGCCGGGCGTTCGGTTTCGGCCGCCGCATGCCGATCGCGCAGCGTTACGACCCGCGACACGGCGTGGGATGATGCCTCGACTTAAGGTTTGTCGAGCGCGAAAACGATGAAGTTGGGAACCCGTTGTTCGTCGTCGAGTTCGGGGTAACGCTCGAGCCTCGCCGAGTCCACCGTGGGCTCCACGATCCGGTCCACGACGAAACCCGCGTCGCGGTACGCGTCCAGATACGTCTGCAATGATCGGTGAAAATTCGTGAAATCCACGCCCAGCATCCGCCAATGACGCGGGCCCTCATCGAAGTAATCATCCACCACGACGTGCCGCTTGGCGCCGTCCTCGTCCCGATACCACGTGCCAACGGCCGACCGCATCGGGTGGAGATTGGCGACCACGAACCGGCCGCCCGGCTTTAGCACCCGGAAGACCTCACGTGTGTTCGAAACGAAATCGTCCAAGTCGCATTGATTCAGGTACGACACCGCGACATCGAACGTCGCGTCGTCGACAAACGGCAAGGCGCGAACGTCGGCAACCCGATACCGCTCACGGGGTCCGCGGGCCGCGGTCGCGGCGCCGATCATCGTTTCGCAAAGATCGAGCCCGAGTACGTCGGCCGCGCCGGCTTCGGCCATGATCCGACACCACCGGCCTTCTCCGCAACCGCAATCGATCACGCGGCGGCCCTTCACGTCACCACAACACGCCAAGACGACGGGGTCCAACAGCCCGACGCGGTTGGCGTTGCGGCCCCGACGCATCTCGGCGATCCACGGCGACGCCAACGCCGCCCACTCGCCCCGACGCTGTTCGTCCTCCGAGCCAACGTCCACGTTCAGCCTCCCAACGCGTCCTGATCGATCCGCAGCTTCGCCGAAACCGGCAGCAAATAGTTCGCCCCACGGAACTGCGTCACTCGGCCGGACACCACAAAGACCGCGCTGTCGCCCCGCGTCGCCACCGCGTCCTCCATGAACGTCCGCAGACGCGAAGGCAGGATGCCCATCGGCGCTTCGGCCAGGCCGGGGCCGTCCGCCTCGAACGCGAACAAGACCTCGCGGCGGTCCGACGATCGCACGACGCGGCCGACGCGGTTGAGCACGAACTCCCCTTCGCGCACCAACTCGCCCGAGGCCGTTCCGGCGGTGCCCGGGTTGACCGCAGCACCGGGGGGAGACGCTTGTGCCGTGCGGACACGCCCGGGATCCAGCGGCGCGGAGATGCCGCCGTAGCTGCCGCCCCGCGACGGGTTCTCTTGCGCCAAGGCATCCAGTTCGTCGGCCATCGCGTCCATTAACCGTTGGGCGTCGTTCGTCGCCATCGTGGGCTCCGAGCCCACGGTCACGGGCGGCGGCGCGTCCAGATCGGCCGCGGCGTCGGGCAGGTCGGCGGCCTGGACGGGTTCGTTCGGAGCGGGCAAGGGAGCCCGGTCGGGCTCGACTTGATACCCGGTAAGTTCGGTAGGCAGCAGGTAATTAACGCCACGGTACACGTGGACTTGCCCCGTGAGCCGGAACAACGCGTCGCGGTCATCTTGCTGCTCGGCAGCGCTGAGCATCGTCTCCAAACGTTGGCACGGCTGGAGGATCATGGCGCGGGCGCCTGGGCCTTCGATCACGGCGGCGGCGTCCGGGTCGGCTTCCTCACCGGACTCGGGAGACGCCTGCTGAACGAACACGAACGCCGTCGCGCCGTTGGGCAGCGTCCGCAGCCGGCCTAGACGATCGACCACGAAGTCCCCTTCGCGGTACAACTCGGGAGGATCAGACCCGGGCGGCAGGCCGATGACCGTTGGGTCCAGATCCACGCTGGCCGCCGGCATGCCGACCCGCGAATCCAGCCCACGCACCCACGGGCGTGGCAACGCGTCGATGGTTTGCCGATCGCCGTCGCGCAGCATGCTCGCCCGGGTCGCCTCCTCCGACGAAGCTTCGTCCACGGACTGGGCCGTTGCCGGCTGAGGATCGCCGGGCACCGCGCTGGGCTCAATCGGCCGAGCGCTCTGCGCTCCCCCCGAAACCGCCGCTCCGAAGAGCAGCAGCAACATCGGGCTCCAAACCAAGCATCCCGCTTCCCGTCTTCCTTGACGCATCGCTGGCCTCCATCGTTAAGAGCACCCGTTCAAGCGTCCGGCACGTCGCTTGATTCCGGCGTCGGCGGCAGCGGCTCGGATTCGGGCTCGGCTTCGGGCAACGCCACGCCCGGCGGCAACGGACTCGGCACCGCTTCCGTCGGCACGGCCCAGCCCAACGCCTCCACCGACAACCGCAGCGGACGCACCCGCGTCACCGCCCAGTCTTCGCCGACGTACCACTCCAATTCCACCATCACCGCCGCCCGCCCGGTCGGGCTCGGACGCACGATGTCCACCTCCGCCGCCTTGCCCCGCACCCGCACCCCCGCGACGGCCACGCTCGGCACCGGCGCTTCTCGCAACGTGTCCGGCGTGATCGCTCCGCCGCCGAGCCGGAGCACCACTTCCTGGTACGTCTGCTGGCTCGCGCCCTCGGGCAGCAGCACCTCGTAGACACCCGGAACGCCTTCGGCTTCTATCGCCGCAGCCAGCGACTTGGACATAATGTCGACCACGTCTCCCCCGTTGGGGCTGTCGCGTGCGAGGTCCCCGCGCTGCGGCGGGATGTTGATGTAGGTCGGCCCGGTGCAACCGGCCAAACCGGCCGCGGTCGCTATCAGGAGCACGCCACCCACGATCGGCAAGCGGAACGTCTTAAGCATTTGCGCATCCTAACGCCCAAGCCGTCTTCGTTCCGCCGACAACGGCGCCGCTTCAGCCGCGGTAGATCGGCCCGCCGTCCATCTCTTGCCGCAACCCACGGGCCTTGTCCAAACCGAAGTCTCGCCGCGCACGCCGCACCGCCGCCCGCCGAACGCGCCGCATCGCCGCCGATGGCAAACCCGAGGCCGACGCGTAGGCCCGCAGCAGCGTCCGCGCGTCCGCCCATCGTCCCAGCAGCCGCAACCGGTGCGCCATCTGCGCCGTATTCCGGCAGCGCGCCCGCAGGCGCCACGGCCCCAACACCCGCCTCGTCCGGTCGTTGTCGATGAACGTCACCGAACGCTCTCGCCCGTCGGACGCAGGCCCCAGTAGCACGTTGCCCGGAACAAAGTCGCCGTGCCCGAACCCGCACGCGTGCAGGTGTGCCGCCGCTTCCGCCGCCCGCACGACCGCCCGGTCGTACGCCTCGCCCCGGCCGATCGACCGGCGCAACGCGCGCAGCGAAACCCCGTCCACCCCCGCCAATACCACCGCGTGCTCCAGCCAGGGCCTCGACAGCCGGCTGCCCGCGAACCATACGGTCGGCACGCCGATCCCCGCTTCTCGCATCGCCCGGCCTATCCGAGCCACCCGCCACGATTGCGGCCGCCCCAAGCGCAGCAACCCACGCAGCAACGGCTCGCGCGTGTGCTTGACGTACAGCTCATCGGCGATCCGCCGAGCCGGCGCCGGCTCCACGCGGTAGGCGACGCTACGCTCCCGTCGATTCACCGCTTCGCTCGGCCAGCGCTCCGCCAACACCAACCGCACCCACCTCACCCGGCCCGCGCGCAACCGCGGCGTCTGCCACCCGACCCAACCGTCTCGATTGAACCAGACCAAGCGTTCCGCGTCGCGGTCGGATCGGGATGGACTTGGCGTCTGACTCATCGCCGGCCGATCCTAATCGGCGTCGCTCAGAACAGCTTGGGCTTGCCCATCGCGCGACGCCAGGCGGAGAGCTGCCCTAGGTGCAGCGACGTGTGCCCGGTCATCGAGAACGCCAGGAAGTCGCCGACCGTGGGCAGCGACGCGGCCAGCCGCCCGCGCTTGGGCTTGCTCAGCGTTTCGGCGTCGGCCGAGGTCGCCGCGGCGATCAAGCGCTCGTTCGCCGCGTGCCAGGCGTCGATCAGTTCCGACTTGCCGGGGTAATCCGCCGGATCATGCGTGAGTCCGGAACCGAAACCGAAGCGGTCGTTCCAGTCGCCCAGCTGCGCCACCCCGCCCGCATCGACGCTGTGCGCGTCCGCCGCGAGCGCGAGGTGACCGACGATCCACGCCGGGTGGTTCACGTCCGGCGACGCGCTCGTGCACATCGTCTCCGGCTCGATATCCGCCAACAGATTGTCCCCGTAACCCTGCATGAATCGCAGGACGCCGGCCTCGCGTTCGAGCATATCGTGTCTCCGGTAAGGGTCGCGGTTGCCGTTCCGCGCTTCACTCTACCGTGACGCTCTTCGCCAGATTCCGCGGCTTGTCCACGTCGTGGCCCCGCAGCACGGCCGCGTGATACGAAAGCAACTGCAACGGCACCACCGTCAGCAGCGGCTGCAACGGCTCGGGCACGTCCGGCACGCGGAACACCGCGTCGCTGTACCGCTCGATATCCGTGTCGCCCTCGGTCGCCACCGCGAGGACGCGTCCGCCGCGGGCACGGACCTCCTCGATGTTGCTCATCACCTTGTCGTACTGGCTGCCCCGCGTCGCGATGAAAACCACGGGCATACCGTCGTCGATCAGCGCGATCGGGCCGTGCTTCATCTCGGCGGCCGGCATGCCCTCCGCATGGATGTAGCTGATCTCCTTAAGCTTCAGCGCGCCTTCCAACGCAACCGGGTAGTTGTAGCCCCGCCCCAGGAACAGCCAGTTGTCGCGGTCCACGACCTCGGCCGCCTTCCCCTTGATGTAATCGCTCTGCCGCACCAGCGAGGCGACGTGCTCGGGGATCCGATCCAGGTGTTCGAGATACGTCTCCATGTCCGCCTGGCTCATGACCCGCCGCTTGCCCATGAACAGGGCCAGCATCGTCAGCACGGCGACCTGACCGACAAACGCCTTCGTGCTCGCCACGCCGATCTCCGGGCCGACGCGGAGGTACACGCCCGCGTCCGTCTCCCGCGCCATCGTCGACCCCACCACGTTCACCGCGCCCAACGCCAACGCGCCGCGTTCCTTCGCCTCCTGCAAGGCCGCCATCGTGTCCGCCGTCTCGCCGGACTGGCTCACCGCAACGATCACCGTGCCGGCTTCGATCAGGGGGTTGCGGTACCGGAACTCGCTGGCATAAGTCGCCCGGCTCGGCAGCTTCGCCAGGTCCTCCATCAAGTACTCGCCGATCAGGCCCGCGTGGTACGCCGTGCCCTGGCCCGTGAACACGAACCGCTTCGCCCGCACCAGTTCGCGCGACAAGGCGTTCAACCCGCCCAGTACGATCCGCCCTTCCCGCACGTCGACCCGCCCCCGCAGGCACGTCCGCAGCGTCGCCGGCTGCTCCATGATCTCCTTGAGCATGTAATGCGGGTAGTCGCCCAGTTCGATCTGCTCGAGCTCGAACTCCAGGTCCGCCACCTCGTGGCTGACCGCTTCGTTCTCCAACGTCGTCGTGTGCATCGGACGGACCCAACCCGCGGCGCAGGGGGCGTCTTGACCCGGTTGCAAACTCCCGGCGGGGCCGGCCTGGAGCCGCACCACCTGCCCGTCGTCCAGCGTCACCGCCCGGCTCGTGTGGCTCACGATCGCCGACCCGTCGCTGGCCACCACGTACGCCCCGTCCGCCACCCCCACGATCAGCGGGCTGCCTTTCCGCGCCGCCACCAGCGTGCACGGCTCCGCGTCGCAAACCGCCGCCACCGCGTACGCCCCGGTCACCTCCCGCAACGCCAAACGCAGGGCGTGCTCCAATCGGGAGAAGCCCACGTCCTCCGAGCGAGTGTCCACCTTGCCGTACATCTCCGCCACCAGCTTGGCCAGCACCTCCGTGTCCGTCTCGCTCGTGAACGCGTGCCCTTTGTTTTCCAACAGGGTGCGCAGCGCCGCGTAGTTCTCGATCGTCCCGTTGTGCACCAGCGCGATGGTCGCACCGTCCGCTGATTCGCCCACGTGCGGGTGGGCGTTGGCCTCGGTCACCTTCCCGTGCGTCGCCCACCGCGTGTGCGCGATCCCCAGCGCCCCCTCGACTCCGCCCGCCGCGGCCACCGCGTCTTCCAACACGGCCACCCGCCCCACCGCTTTGCACAGTTGCAAGTCCCCGAAAACCTGGGGCGGAGAAGCCGCTGCGCGATCGACACCCTCGGGGGCCAAAACCGCGACCCCGGCCGAGTCGTACCCCCGGTATTCCAACCGCTTCAACCCCTCCAAGAGCACCGGCAACGCCGACCCAGAACCGACGTACGCCACGATGCCACACATCCGCGATCTCCTGAGACAAAAAAACTATCGGCAAAATAGCGGACACGCTTGGGTCGGGTGTGGCCACCCGTCGCTTCGCCAAGCCAGGAAAAAGCCCGTCCGGCAGAACGGGCCTTTTTCGGGTCTTATGAAACTAGAGGCCAACAGCGATGATTACTCGGGCTTGCCGTCGCGCGTCCACGGATTGTTTTCGTCGTCCGCGCCCGGCAGGTCGGCGTACGGATCGAAGATGTCGTTGACCGCAAACGGCGAGGCGTGGCCGTCGGCGTAGGCCATCTGAAGGTTCGAATCGTTCGCGTGCCGGGCGTGGACGGATTCCACCACCGCGTTGGGCATCGGACCGTGATCGAATCCGCGTAACACGAAGAACGCTCTCTGCTGGATGTCCGAGCGGAAATTCGTATGCCGCGGGTCGGCGATGGGGTACCAGCCGTCGACGATGGAAAGGGTTTCGGAAGCACTGCGGAGGTTGTCAAGATTCTCCGAGATCGACAGGTCCCGGAAGCTTCTCGCTTCGTCCCACTGGCTCATCAGCAACAGGTTCGCGGAGTAGTCGATGTTCCGCCAAAAGCCGTTCCGATAGTCGTCGTCGGGAGCGCTGACAATGGTGATTTGCGTGCTTTCCTTGGACTCGTCGAACCGGGGGCAGATGAAGCTGGTGTCCTTGGGCATGTAGCCGTCGCGCACAAGGGAACCGGTCCAAAAAATATCCGCATCAAAAAGGTTGGCCGCCGGTGGACCGCCCCGGCCACCACCGCTACTGGTGGCGTTCCCGCTGGCGGCACGGACCCAGTAGTTCTGGTTGTCGGCCGCGTAGGACGCGAACGCGATGCCGATCTGGCGGAGGTTGCTGAGGCAGACCGCGTCGCGAGCGGCGTTGCGGGCGGCGGTCAGGGCCGGCAGCAGGATGCCCACCAGCAAGGCGATGATCGAGATCACCACGAGCAGTTCGATCAGGGTGAACGCGCCGCGGCGGGCGATAGCGTGAGCGGGGTTGGCGTGCTTCATGAGAAATTCCGGGGTTTCCGAGGCATTCCGGGGTTCAAAAGCCCCTACCAGTCAAAAAACGCGAAAGCCAGCGGCGGTTGAACGCGAAGGGTTCGCAAGAATTGAAAAACGGGCCGCAGGCTTATGTAATTATTCTGCCGCGCGATCCCGAATTCGTCAAGCACCGAAAACCCGATTCGGATGATTTTTGGCCCCGGAAACAGGCCGACCGACTCAGAATTGCACCGGCAAACCCTCGGCTTTCCACTTTTCGACCAGTAAGCGGGCCTCGTCCGCGAGAGCACTGATCCGCAGCGCGGCGTCGGCGAAGTTCTCGAATAGAGCCGGATCATTGAGCACGCGGGCGGCGGTGCCTTCGCCGTCGAGCGTGAGTTGGAGGATGTCCTGCAGCTGCTTGAGCGTCGCCGTGGAGTCCTCCGCGACGGCCAATACCCGGTTGGCAACGGTATCGAGCTGAGCCTGGGCCGAGGCGGTGGCTTCGGAGAGTTCGGCCCGCGTGTCGGTGACGGCGGCGCGGGCCTCGGTCATCATCGCGTTGGCCTGCTCGGAGGCGGCGCGGGCGTTGGCCATCGTGGCCCGGAAATCCTGCGCCACGGCTTCGTCGCCGCTGTAGCGTCGGATATCGGTGAGGATGGCTTCCATCTGCGAGAGCCGGCCCTCGAGCGACGCGAGCACTCTGCCCAGGCCCTGATCGGCGAGGCCGTTGGGCCGGTCGGCGTCACCAAGCAGCGCGTTGACGTTGCGGCCGACGCGGTTCCACTCCTGGCTGAAATCTTCGAAGCTGGTGGTCAGGCGGTTGAGCTGGGCGAACGCGCCGGCGAGCGAGCCGAGCTCGCCCGGGATGGTGGCGGTGCCGTCGGTCGCGAGGAACTCGGTGTAATCGGCGTCGGGCCCGTTGTCGGGCACGAGCTGGACGGTGGCGGTGCCGCCCAACAGGTCGGTGTCGACCTCGGCGTGGACGGGAGCCGGGATCCGCAGGTCGCGGGTGATGCGAGCGCGGACCAGGACGCCCGAGCCCGGGGGGTTCTTGAATTCGATGGAGCGGACCTCGCCGACGCGGATGCCGTAGAGCTGGACGGCGGAGCCTTCGCCGAGGGTGACGGCGTCGGCCATGTCGATGGTGATCGCGTAGCCTGAACGGAGGAACGCGGGGACGTAGCCGAAGAGGAACAGCAAGACGGCGAGGCCGACGACACCGGCGAGGGTGGTGACGCCGACGGTGAGGTTGCGGGTGGTGTCGTTCATGGCGAGCCACACGATATCTCGGGCGGGAGGGGCCTTCAGTTTTCCGCGAAGCCGTTGCGGATCGCTTCGAGTTCGACCGCATCGGCCTGACCGTTGGCGAACCGCTGGACCCGCTCGTCTTGTGAAGCCCGAAACGCTTCGGGGTCGGCGTCGAGGTAGACCTTGCCTTCGTGGAGCAGCACGAAGCGGTCGCCGACCTTGTCGGCCGAGACCATGTCGTGAGTGACGACGATGCCGGTGACCCCGGTGTGATCGCGCAACGCGGCGATCAGCTCGTTGATGACGTCGGCGCGGATCGGGTCCAGGCCGGTGGTCGGCTCGTCGTAGAGCACCAGGTCCGGCTCCAAGGCCACGGCCCGCGCGAGCGCGACGCGTTTCCGTTGCCCGCCGGACAGCTCGCCGGGCATCTTGCGCTGGATGCCGGGCAGACCGACGTGCTTAAGCAGGGCTTCGGCCTTATCCGCCCGTTGGGACGTGCTCAGATCGGTGTGCTCCGCGAGCGGGAAGGCGACGTTGTCGCCGACCGTCATCGAGTCGAACAGGGCTCCCATCTGAAAGAGGAAACCCATGCGTTGGCGTAACGCGACCAGGCCGCGCTCGCTGCGGGTATCCACACGCTGCCCATCGAAATACACCTCGCCCGCGTCGGGACGCAGCAGCCCCATGATGTGCTTGAGCATGACGCTCTTGCCGGTGCCGGAAGGCCCGAGGACGACGGTGGTCTTGCCGCGCTCGAAAGACAGGTCGACGCCGTCGAGCACGGTGAGCGGACCGAAGGATTTGCGGACGCCGACGAGGGAGACGATGGCGGAAGAAGCAGGCATGACGCTTCAATCCCCCGCGAAGTAATCCCGGATCGCTTCGACGACTTCGTCCTGCTGGGCGCTGGTCATCTCGGCGTAGATCGGGATGCTCAGAACCTCGTTGCAAGCCTTCTCGGCTTGCGGGAGCGTCCCCGGGCCAAAGCCCAGGCCGGCGAACACGGGCTGCAGGTGCAACGGCTTGGGGTAGTACACGCGGTTGCCGATGCCCATGGCGTCGAGGTGGAAGCGCAGCGGGTCCCGGCCGCCGCCACGCACGCGGATGGTGTACAGGCTGTAGGAATGCACGACGTGTTCGACGGCTTCGGGGGTCGTGACCGCGAGGTTCTCGAGCTGCTTGCGGTACCGCCGGGCGATCGCGCGGCGACGCTGCGTCCACTGCGGGACGTAAGGCAGCTTCACCGAGAGCAGCGCAGCCTGAAGTGGGTCCATGCGGAACGCGCCCGAGAGCTGACGGACCGTGAACGCACCCTCGATGCCGTGCACGCGGAGCTGCTTGAGCCGTACGGCGAGGTCGTCGTCGTCGGTGGCGACGGCACCGGCGTCGCCGGCACCGGCGAGCGTCTTGGTGGGATAGAAACTGAACGTGGAGAGGTGCCCGAGGCTGCCGGCGGGCCGGCCGTGGTAGCTGGCACCGATGGCCATGTCGGCGTCTTCGATAAGCCGCAGGCCGTGGCGTTCGGCGATCTCGTGCAGCGCGAACATGTTCGAGGGCAAGCCGTACAGATGCACCGCGAGGATGGCCTTGGTGCGGGGCGTGATCGCGGCTTCGACGGCGTCGGGGTCGAGGTTGAACGTGAGCGGCCGGATGTCCGCGAACACCGGCGTACCCCCGGCCTTGACGATCGACTCGGCGGTATGCAAGTAGGTGAACGGGCTGACGATCACTTCGTCGCCGGGCTGCAGATTGAGCGTGAGCAGCGCGACGGCGATGGCGTCGGTGCCCGAGGACACGCCCACGACGTGCTTGACGCCGACAAACTCTGCGAGCTGCTTCTCGAAAGCCTCGACGTACGGACCGAGGATCAACCGCCCGGACTCGAGCACCTCGGCGAACGCGGCCTTCAGCTCCGGCATCAGTTGGCGGTGCTGTTCGGAAAGATCGGTGAGCGGAACGGGCATGAGCGGGTCCCAGGTGGGAAGGTCCAAGTTCGGAGCCGGACGCTCCGAAGGGTCGCCCGAAGGCCGCGGCGAGGCGGCGCGGTTGGCCTCGCGCGGAAGCGGGAGCATAATGCAACTTCCCGCCCGCTTCCGCGACTTGAGACCCGCACGATGTCCGACGCGATCGCCTGCCCCGGCTGCCTCAAACGTTTCGCCTGGACCCCAAGGGTCGCGGGCAAGCGGGTGACCTGCCACTGCGGCCAGAAGTTCATCACACCCGATGCGCCCGGCGGCGACGTGGTCCCGATCTACGAAACCCGGGCGCAGGACGAGACGAAGCGTCGAGCCCGCGAAGCCGAGACCTACGAACTCGCCGACGAGCCCGACGTCGGCACGGACGAGCCGACCGGCCCGCAACCCCGGACGCGCTCGGCCCGCCACGCGGACGCGACGCGGTGCCCCGACTGCAACGCGCCGGTCAAGCCGACCGCGGTCGTCTGCGTGCGCTGCGGCTTCGACTTGTCCGCCGGATCGAAACTCCAAACCGAGGTCGCCGACGAGGTGGGCGCCGACGACGAGCCGGCCGGCATCCCCTCAGGCGTTGCCGCCGACCCGATGAGCCTCGGCACCAGCCCGATCGCCCGGGCCCTGGCCAATCGCGAAGACGAGGTACGCCTCTCGCGCTTCCGGGAATTCTTTGCGCCGTTGGCCATGGTCTGTCTGGGGTTCATCGGTGTCGTCGCGCTGTCGATCTACGACACGACGTCCGCGCTGGAAGCGCTCGGCCACTTCGGTCTCAATACGCTGTTCGCGCTGCTCTCCGTCGCGGCGGTGTTGCTGGCGATGACCGCGGGCGTCGGCATGCTCAACCTCGCGTTTGGGGAGCTCAAGTCGGCGTTGCTCAAAGTCCTGGGCATCGGCCTGCTGGGCAGCTTCGCCGCCGACACGATCACGCTGCTGGCCATGCCGCTCGTGCTCATGCTCGGCGTGCACGGCATCATCGGCATCATCTGCTTCGCCGCGGCGCTCAACGCCTTCCTGGTCGGCGGTCCGCTCTGGGCGCTGTTCGATGTGGATTTCCACGAAGCCGGCCTGGTCACGCTGGGCGTGTTCATGCTCAAGGCCGCCGGCTTCATCCTGGTGCTCGTGATGTTCGGCACCGCGATCACCTAGGCGGCCCCACGCCTCGCCCGAGCCGGCGTCAGCCGCTTTCGCTAAGTCGTTTCACCGCTTCTCCGCCCAACGTATCGACCGCTTCCCGCAATCGATCGGGGATTTGCCCCGCGTGCGGCGAGCCCGCGACCGCCGCGTGCAGTTCCGCGGGGTCGAGGTCGCCGAACGTGTCGGCCTTGGCACCGGGGAACCAGTGGTCGGCCCCGCCCAGCATGTTGAACCGCATCTTGCCGTAGGCCGTCATGTCCCACCCGCGAGCGAGCTGGTTCAGCCAAAGCATGATCGGCAGGTTCAGGTTGCCCGGCGCGTCGAAGTGCTCGGGCACGCCGTCCCAGCTGAGCGCCTCGGGGCTGCGGAAGCCGGTCGCCGCTTCCATCGCTTCTTCGAGCCGCTTGACGATCGGCGGCAGCACCTCGTCCGCACGGTCGAGCAGCGCGTCGGCCGAGACGTGCAGGCCATAGTCTTCGGGCTTGCTCGCGCCTAACGAAAGCGTGTGTACGCCAGGCTGGCTGAGCGTCCACAGGTCGTTGAATTCGATCGGATGCAGCGGCTCGCAAAGCTCGACCAGCTTGTCGGACGGGTCGTACAGCTTGCCGCCCTTGTCGGTCGGGCTGATGATGAACACGCCCATGTCGCGTTTCGTGGCCGCGTCGATCGCGGCGCGGTTGCGCTGGAAGATGTAGTAGTAGTGCAGGTTGACGTAGTCGAAGCCGTGCTCGTCGATATCGATGGCCTGCAGCAGCGCGGGCAGCGGCGCGTGGGTCGAGAAGCCGACGTGCTTGACCTTGCCTTGCTTCTGCAGCTGCCGCGCGGCTTCGAGGCAGCCGCCCTTCTTCCGCACCTTCTCGACGAGTTCGAAATTGTTGATGCCGTGGATGCCGAGCAGATCGACGTGGTCGAGCCGGAGGCGTTCGAGCGATTCGGCGAAGTGTGCGAGGAACTCTTCGGCCGTGTCGGTCGGGCCGATCTTGGTCTGAACAACAAGCTGTTCGCGGGGGAACTTCGGCAAGACCAGGCCGAGCTGGCGTTCGGACGGGCCGTAGCCACGGGCGGTTTCGATGTGATAGATGCCGTGCTCGAGCGAGGCACGGATGGTCGCCTCCATGTTCGCGGTGGTCTTCGGGTCAAGTTCTGCGACCGGCTTATCCTTCCAGCCGTCCTGGTAGCGCATGCCGCCGGTGGAAAACACGGGCATCTGAATGTCGGTTCGGCCGAAGCGTCGGTAATGCATAGAGGTCGGTTTACGTTGAGAAACGAAGTGCGTCAGCGGTGGGGCTAAATCTTTTTGGCCAGCCACACCAGCGCGAAGCAGGACACGATCAGCCCCCCGACCAGGATCAAATCCAACACGATCGAGCCGGTGAAGGTTAAGGCCGTATCGGTCGAAACGGCGGGGTCCGAGCCGGGTTCTTGGAGGAGCAGCGGGTTCATGCGATTCATCGCCGGGTCAGGGGATCAGCACGAGTTTGCCCATGTGTTGCCCGTCGGCCATCACACGGTGCGCCTCTTGAACTTCTGCCAACGGGAAGGTCTGGGCCACGCGTTGAGCATACGCGCGTCGGCCGAAGCCCTCGACCACGTGATCGATCCCCGCGTCAACGGCGGCGCGTCCGGCTTCGAACACCTCGTCGTTGACGTAGCCGACGATCGACGCGTGCTTGCGGATCAACGGCGTCACATCGACCACGCCCGGCTCGCCGAGTAGGCCGTAGACCACGACGGTGCCGCGTTGCCCCAAACCGAGGATCAGCTCGGTCAAGTACGGCCCGGCCGCGACGGGGTCGAAGACGACGTCGACGCCGCGCCCACCCGTGATCCGCTTGAGGTCGCGGCGGAAGGGGCGTTGCGTGCCGTCGGGCTCATGCGTCACCACGACGTGGTCGTACGCGCCGGCGAGCGCTTCGGCTTTGCTCGGCGAAGACGTCAGCCCGATCGCGGCGCCGCCGTGGGCCCGGACGGTCTGCGCCGCCGCGAGCGCGACCGCGCTGGACGCCGCGGTCAGAGCGACCTGCCGGCCGCTTAACGTTTTGCCGAGCCGCCCGAGCTTCCAGACCAAAGCGCCCCAGGCGGTGAAGTGGGAAAGCCAGAGCGTCCCCAGATGAGCATCGGGCAGCGCATCGGTGGACAACTCGATCGGTACGAGGTCATCGGAGGTGCAGATCAAGTGCGATCGATACGTGCCGGCGACGCGGTCGTCGCCGCGGGACAAACGCGTTGCCTCGGGGCGGAGGGTGACGCGGCGGCCTCGCCAAGACGCATCGACGCTGTCACCGATCGCATCGACCACGCCGCCGGCTTCGAGTCCGGGGGTGAACGGCGGCTCGCCGGTGGACAGCTTGTAATGGCCCGCCCGGCCCATGAGTTCCGCACGGTTGAGCCCGATCGAGGCGACACGGACGCGGACCTCGCCGACGCCAGGATGCGGGTCGGGCGACGCCTGAAGCTCCAGCTTTTCGGGACCTCCGAATTCAGACACGACGACGCGTTGCATCCGCGGAGTCTACGGAAGACGGGGCGCCGGCTCAGCGGTTGCGCTATCGGCCGATGATGTCCAAGATGCTTTCCAGCACCTGCTCGACCTCGTCTTGTTCCCGCTCCTCGACAGCGGGCGGCGGCGACTCGGGATCGGCTCCGGCTGGCACTTCATCGGGGGTTTCGGCCGCGGCCGGCTCGGGCTCCGCGATCCGCACCGCGAACGCCTGCGCGTCGCTGCTGGGCGTCCAGGCCCGCGTGTTCTTCCATTCGAACAACTCATCGACGACCACGTCACCGAGGATGCCGATGACCCGGCCCCAGCCGCCGAGGTCTTCCGCGTTGCGCTCGAGTTCCTGCCGGCCGTACGCCGCCGCGATCTGCCCGAGGAATTTGTCGTACTCCAGACGCGGTTCGGTGATCGTGCCCCGCAGCGGCAACTCGTACACCCGCAACGGCTCGAGCGCCTTGTCGAAATCCGAAGCCGCAGCGATGAACGTCGCCCCCAACACGCCCACCCCCATGTCGATGCGATTGGTCTTCAGGTCCACCGTACCGGCGAACCCCACGCCCAGATCTTCAGCACTGAGCCAGAGCTCCGAAGTCCGGATCACGCCGTCTCGCACCCGGATCTGCATCGGCGAGAACTGCGCCAGATAAGTCCGACCCGAACCGCGGGGGCGTAACGACGGCGCGAAGTATCCGATGATGCCCGTCAGGCCTTGCCGCAGCCAACCCTGCCGTTCGAGTTCCAGCCGACCCAGGTCCAGCGTCGCATCGGCACGGAGGCCTTCGAGATCAAACAGCCCCCCCTCGGAAAACGCGAAGCTCGAACGATCCAGGCTGAGCGTCGCCGGCGCGTCCGGCGCCGACCGCACCACGTCCGCGAACACCGGGTGCAGCCCGCCCATCCAGGACTCGACCGCCTCACGCGAGATCGACAGCGTGAACCGCGGGTCTTCTTGGAGTTCGGGGCGCCAAACCGCGTCCGACAGATCCTCGGTCAGCAGCACCGACCCCACCGCGTGCGTCGAAGTCACGTCGACCTCGACCGACGCTTCCCGCCCCGGACGCACGCGCGCCGAAACCGCCGGCTCGATCACCGGGCCCAGCGTCGCCGCCAGCTTGCCTTCCTGATCCGCAAACGCGTCCACCACCGCCGAGGGAACCGCGGTGCCGCGGACCGACAGATCGAACACACCCCCCAACGGCGCGAACACGCCGTCGCGGTCCATCAGCTCCGACGCCGACAGCCGCAGGGTCAACCCGCCGTCCGCGTCTCGCGACGAATCCGGTAACGGCGGACCGTCGAAACTCACGCCCGCGACCAGGTCGATCGGCCGCGACAACGCGCTCACCGCCAAGCTCGCCCGCAAGTCCCGAAACTCTGGCAAGGCTCGGTTTTGCCGGTGATCTTGAAGACGCAGCGACGGCACCGCCCACTCGATCTGGCCACGCGTCTGGCCGGGGTCGAGCCGCGCGAGCGTGTGCTGCCACGCCGACACCTCGCTGCCTTCGTCTTGCGAATCAGACGGCGACGCCGGCAACAGCCGCCAACGCAAATCATGCAGGGTGAGCTTGGGCTCGATCGCTTCACGCAAGCCGACCGGCAGGCCGTCCCAAACCTCCGGGCCCATCGCGTCACGCAGGACCGCCGGCTCCAGCCGCATCACCAACGGCTCGGGCGTCGAAATCTCGCCGGACGATCCGTCAAGTCTGACGCTGACCGCGAACGGGCCCGACAAGCCCGCCGAACGCACCCGCCCCGAAGCCCGGATCGGATCGTCGGGCGATGCCGGTAACCGGGATTCCACGTCGAGCGACAGCTCCTCACCCAGCCAACGCGGCAAGCCACCCCCAGGTATCTCGACCGAGGCCAACGCTTCGATCAGCGCGGTGGGTAGGCGCTCCAACGACATGTCAAAACCTAATCCCGCCGCCGCTGCGTCGGACTCGCCGCTGGCCGCCGGCAATACCTCCAACACCGAAGCCGTCAGCAGCATCCGCCCGTCCCGCACCGGTCCGTCGGCCTCCGCCGTCGCCGTCTCTGCCGCGAAGACCAACGAAATCCGCTCTCCCAACGCCTCCGTGTCCACCCGCAACGTTCCGTCCCGTAGGCTCACCGAACGCCCGTCTGCCAAGGTCAACGAAATCGGCGTCCACCCGGCTTCTACCCGACCCGACGCCCGCTCGATCGCCGCGCCCGACGCATCAACCGGTAGCCGCAACGCCTCGATCGGCAACCGTATCTCGACCGCTTCCCGCAGGACCGTTCCGGCTCCGCCCGTGCGCCCGCCGGCAACCAGTTTTGCGAACGCCTCCGGGGTCAGCCGCCACGTCAACGCCGCGCCCGGTTCGATCTCCACCGCCCCGCCCAGCCGAACCAGTGACGCCTCCAACCCCATCAAGGCCGACCGCGCCGTCACCGCGGCCTCCGGCGCTGCCAGCGTCCCCGCCGCCGAAACCTCCACCGATAAGCGCTCGCCTAATGCCGACGTCAATAACCCGTCGGTCGCCAACAGGCGGTCCATCGGGGCCAACGGCAGCTCCAACACCTTGGCGTTCAGCTCTACCCCGCCGCGCCGCCAATCGATCCGATCCTCCGCGTCCAACGCGTCGACCAAGGCCAGATCCGCGTCGATCACCCCCGACGCTTCGTCTCGCTCCAGCCGGCTCGTCGCCTCCGCCGTGACCCGCGTTGCGTCGCGTAAATCCGCCGACGCGTCCAGGTCGGTCAACACCGTTTCGTCCCGCGCCCCGTCGTCGGCCACCGTGACGTACGACACTCGCCCGGCCGTCAGCTTCAACGAAACCCCCAACCCCACCGGCAAGGCCACGCCGCCGTCCCCGGCGTCATCCGGAGACTCGGCGGCACCACCTATGGATCGGCCGCTCTCCAGCCCCAACGCCCGCTCCAGATTGCTTGGCCCCTCGCTCGGCTGCACCACCTTCAACTCGGTCACCGTCAGCACCAACTCGCCGAATCCCGAACCACGCACCGCGTCCATGATCCCCAGGTCGTCCGCCCGCAACGACAACCCGGTGAACACCACGTTCCCCTCGGGATCGATCAGCTCGCCGTCACTCACCCCCACGCCGCCCAACCATCCCAGGCTCAAACGGTCGGCCGAAAACGTCCCGGGAATCTGGCCGTTGACCACGCCCACCACCAAGCGGTTACCCGGCCCGGTGCTCAACAACCACGGCAACGCCGCCAGCAGCAGCAACCCCAACCCCACCGACCACCCGCCCAGCTTGAGCAACCGGCGCGGCCAACGACTGGGCGGCGGTGACGCATCGAGCCGGATCTTTTCGTCGGACGCGGGGACATCAGGCTTCATGGCGATCGCGGGGCGGCGGGACGGACGGGCAAAGCCTCATCATAAATCGCCGCCGCCGCGTCACCACGCCGCGTTCCGACAAAAACCGACGCGTGCTCACACCGCCGGCCGATCCGAATTCTCACGCCGCCTACTCGACGTAAAAGACCGCCATGCTGTACGCCGGCAACGTCACCCGGCCCGACGCCGCGCGGTCTGCCTGCGGCCCGGCATCCGCATGGTCCACCGCGTATCGCCAGGATCCCCGCGGCAACTCCACCCGTCGCGTCACGTCTCGGCCGTTGTACGCCACAAAAATCCGCGACCACGGGTCGTCCACCGCCGCGCCGTCGATCTCGTAGCTCACGAAGCCCGGCTCGACCTCCGCAAAACGTAGGTGCTCGCGTACCAACGCGTCGTCGTGCATCCGCAACGCCGGGTGCGCCCGCCGCATCTTCACCAAGCCCGCGACGTACTCGAACACCTCGCGGTACTCCGCTTTCCGCGGCCAGTCGAACTTGTTGATCGCGTCGCCGGCGTTGTACGAGTTGTGATTGCCGTCTTTGGTCCGCGCAAAGTCGCTCCCGCCGTGCAGGAACGAGACGCCCTGGCTGGTGAGCACGATGCCCAACGCCAGCTTCTGCATCGAGCGCAACTCCGCTTCGGACGCGTCCGGATTGGTCTTGAGCAGCTTGTCCCACAGCGTCAGGTTGTCGTGAGCCGAGGCGTAGACCACCGACTCGATCGGCTCGTTCGCGAACGTCTCGAGCGCGCCCCCCACGCCCTGCCGGATCGCGACGTGGTCGCCCGCCGGCCCCGACGCGAAGCCCTGAGCCGTGCCGTCCAGGTCGCCGCGGATCGCGTTACGCAGGTCGTCGTTGAACACCGCGAAGGGCAAATCCCGCTGCGCCCCCTTGGGGAAGTACGTCGGCCCGCCGCCGGTCCACGGCTCGCCGTACAGCGTGAGGTCCGGGCGGATCGCCTTGAGCTCTTCCGCGATCGCCCGCACCGTCTCGGGCTGGTGCGTGCCCAGCAGGTCGAACCGGTACCCGTCCACGCGGTACTCGTTCGTCCAGAACTTCAGCGAATCCAGGATGTACTTCCGCACCATCGGCCGCTCGTCCGCCACCGAGTTGCCCACCCCCGCGTCGTTGCGGTAGCTGCCGTCGTCGTTGGTCCGGAAGTAGAAGAACGGCACCGTCTGGTCGAACGGCGAAGACTCTCGGCTGCTGCTCGTGTGGTTGTAGACCACGTCCAGGATCACACGGATGCCCGCCGCGTGCAGGCCCTGCACCATCTGTTTGAACTCCCGCGCGATCAGCTCGGGGTCGTCTTCGTCGGTCGCGTACCCCGACTCGGGCACATTAAACAGGCTGGTCCAATAGCCCCAATTGTATTCGTGACGCTCGTTGCCGAAGTCGTGGATCGGCAACAAATGCACCGCGCTGACGCCCAACTCCTGCATGTGCGTCAAGCCCGTGGACACGCCGTCGGCAAACGAGGCGTCACCCGAGTTTTCGTGGATCATCCCCAGGTATTTGCCGCGGATCGACTCGGGCGCGGTCTCGTCGAACACCGAATAATCACGCACGTGAACCTCGTAGATCACCTCGTCGGTCTTGTATTCGACGAGCGGATTGGGGGTTTCGCCCCACCCCGCCGGGTCCGTGCGATCCATATCGAGCACCACGCTCCGCGTGCTATCCGGCGTCGCGCCGAACGTATGAACGTCCGCCGCGACCCGCGATTGGCCGTACGAACGCAGCCGATACACGTACGCCGTGTTGTGCAGGTCGCCCTCAACCACCACTTCCCACAGCCCTTTATCTCCACGATCCAACGCCACCGCCCGGCTCGGCCCGTCCGCGTCGCGCTCGTCGAACAGCAGCACCTCCACCGCATCCGCCACCGGGGACCACGTCCGGAACGTCGTCGCCGCATCGGTATGGATCGCTCCCAGTTGGGCGTCTAATGGCGTAAACCGCGGCTCGTTCATCACGTCCCGCGCGAACACGTCCAACGCTTCCAACCCCGGCGCCGACACCCGCAGCTTCGCGATCAACTCGTCCGCCACCGGCTTGGCCAAGCTCACCGTGTACGCCACCCCCGCGCCGCTCGCGTCTGGCTTCAACGCCACACCGGCGACCGGCAAGGTCAAGCCCGTCGAAGTCGTCACGGACACCCCCGCTTTTTGCTCGTCCGTCAGCCGGGCCGACGTCGAGAGCGTCACCGTGTCGCTCGCATCAAGAAACGCCATCACCGCTTTGGCCTCCAGGTCCACTTTGTCCGGCGTGAGGTAAACCGTCGGGTCGCCCGACACCAGCCACACCTCTTCCACGCCCGCGTCGGGCAGTTCCACGAAACGATCCGTATCGATGTCCTTCGCCTCCCACGCGTTCTTGCGGACGATGAATCCCAAACGATCCGCGCGGTTGTTTCGCACGGGGACCACGGCCGTCACACCGCCACGCCCCTCGGGCGTGCCGAACATGAAGGCTTCGCCGTCTTGACCTCCGGTCCACGCCCAGAGATTCCAGCCCGCGTAATCGCCATCGGCCCGGAGGTAATGCACCACGACCGCACGCTGAACGCCCAACTCGTCCAGATCGACCCGCTCGTCGAGTGGGGCGAGCTGTGCCCACGCCGCCGGCCCTACGAAACCGCAGCCCGCCAAAACGAAGATCAAACCGCCCAACCGACCGAACGCACCAAGCATGGACGACTCCAGAGAGATGAAGGGCGACCGCGCAACGCCCGAAACAGGTGAAACGGTTCACCAATCTACCCTCTCACACAAAAAAGCCAACCGCCGGAGCTTTACGGCTCTAACGAATGACTCGCAAAACATTTCTAAACAATCACTTAATTCGATGGAAGCCGGTTTCGATACGCCTCCGCCAGCGATTGGGCGGCGCCCAGGTTCTGACCGAAAAGACCGCGAACCATCACCTTCCAAGCGCCCCGCCAGTTGTGTCGCCAGCTTTCCTGGGTGTGGTCGCGCCACGTCGCGAAGCGTTGGCCAACCGCGCGGGCCGCGAGTTGCCGATCCAGTTCGTATAGATCGTCCACGACCCGTCCGGGTTGCCACGGCAAAACCTCGCCCCAACCGAACGCTTCCGTCGTGTCTTCCGAAAGCGCCGGATCGTCCGAAACCTCGTCGTGATTCGTGGCGGCGGCGATACGGTCGTCGTGGCACGCGAGCACACCCAGAAACGGACAGCCGGGCAAGTTAACCACCAACCGCTGCCCGGTCAGGTCGGAATGGCTGAGCGTCTCACCGGTGACCAATAAGCTGCCATCGCCCAGCCGCGTCATCAGGCGGTAGCCGAGCATGCGGGTCAGCGAAGGGATCATCAGCAGCGTGCGGTCGTCTGGCGACAGGTGCAACGACAAATTTTCCTTGAGCAGGTCGGATTCTTCGTCGCGAAAGACACCCAACGATCGGTAACCCAACGACCGCGCGCTTTCAGCGATCCGGTCTGCCTTGCCCGAAGACGGCCCGTCGGACTCCGACATCAAGATCAACCGTCGCAAGTGCCGTGTCTCGAAACGCGCGGCCAACAGGATCGCGAGCCCGAACCCGCCGATCCCAAGAACGACGACCACGGCGAGGCCACCCAGGCCCCAGGCGATGATCGAAGACAAGTCCAAAGGAGCTCCGTTTACCGTTCGGATAGCGCGGCGTTGAACGTCGCGCTGGGTCGCATCGCCGCGGCCGCCTTGGCGTCGTCCGGCCGGTAGTACCCGCCCAAATCGATCGGCTTGCCTTCGGTCACCGCGAGTTCGCCGAGGATCGCACCCTCGCCGCTCGCCAACGCCTCCGCCAGCGGTATAAACAATGCCTTCAGTTCGGCATCGGCGCCCTGCGTGGCCAACGCCTCCGCCCAGTAACGAGCCAGCCAGTAGTGGCTCCCGCGGTTGTCCAATTGGCCGACTTTTCTGCCGGGGGCCCGGTTCTCGTCGAGGTGCCGACCGGTCGCCGCGTTGAGCGCCTCGGCCACGGCTTTGCCCTTCGCGCTGCTTGATTTGGCCGCCGCATCCTCGATCGACACCGCCAACGCTAGAAACTCGCCCAGCGAATCCCAACGCAGGTGCCCTTCCTCCACGAACTGCTGGACGTGTTTCGGCGCCGAACCGCCCGCGCCGGTTTCGTACAACCCGCCGCCGTTGAGCAGCGGCACCACGCTCAGCATCTTCGCGCTCGTGCCGAGTTCCAGGATCGGGAACAGGTCCGTCAGATAGTCGCGGAGCACGTTGCCCGTGACGCTGATCGTGTCGAGCCCGTCCTTGCAGCGTTGCAGCGCATGATTCGTCGCGGCGACCGGCGGCAGGATTTCAATCGTCAAGCCTGAAGTGTCGTGCTCCGGCAGATACGCCTGCACCTTGGCGATCAGCTGGGCGTCGTGCGCCCGCGCTTCGTTGAGCCAGAACACCGCCGGCGCCCCCGTCGCCCGTGCCCGGGTGACCGCGAGTTTCACCCAGTCCCGGATCGCCTCGTCCTTGGTTTGGCACATCCGCCACAGATCGCCCGCCTCCACGGCGTGCTCAAAAATCACTACGCCGGAAGTGTCCATAACTTTCACAACGCCGTCGGCGGGCATCTCGAAAGTTTTGTCGTGGCTGCCGTACTCCTCGGCCTTTTTGGCCATCAGCCCGACGTTGCTCACGCTGCCCATCGTGCTCGGGTCGAATGCCCCATGGTGCTTGCAGAAATCGATCGTCGCGGCGTACACCCCCGCGTAGCAGCGGTCCGGGATCACGGCTTTCGTGTCGGCCGACGCGCCGTCCGGCCCCCACATCTGCCCGGAGTTCCGAATCATCGCCGGCATGGACGCGTCGATGATCACGTCGCTGGGCACGTGCAGATTGGTGATGCCCTTGTCGGAATTCACCATCGCCAGGTCGGGCTGGGCTTCGTACAACGCCGCGAGGTCGGCTTCGATCGCGATCCGCTCGGCTTCCGGCAAACCCGCCAGCTTGCTTACCACATCGCCGAAGCCGTTCCGCGCATTGACGCCCAACTCTTCGAACGTCGCCCCGTGTTTTTCGAACAGTTCTTCGAAAAAGACTTCGACGCAGTGGCCGAAGATGATCGGGTCGCTGACCTTCATCATCGTCGCCTTCATGTGCAGCGAGAAGAGCACGCCTTGTGCCTTCGCGTCCGCCACTTGCTCGGCCAAGAACACGCGGAGTTGCTTCGCGCTCATCGTGGCGGCGTCGATCACCTCGCCCGGCTGTAACGCCAAGCCTTCCTTCAACACGACCGCCTCGCCGTTGTTTGATTCGAGCACGATCTTCACGGTCGTCGCGGCGTCGCAGGTATGGCTCCGCTCGCTGCCGAAAAAATCGCCGCCGTTCATGTGCGAAACGTGCGATTTCGAATCGGTCGACCACGCGCCCATGCTGTGCGGGTTTTTCTTCGCATACGCCTTGACCGGCGGCGCAACGCGACGATCCGAGTTGCCTTCACGCAGCACGGGGTTGACCGCCGACCCGAGCACCTTGGCGTATCTCGCTTTGATGTCACGCTGGGCGTCGTCTTCGGGCTCGGCCGGATAGTCCGGCAGGTCGTACCCCTGGGCCTGCAACTCCACGATCGCGGCGGTGAGCTGCGGGATCGACGCCGAGATGTTCGGCAGCTTTACGATGTTCGCCGCGGGCGTCTTGGCCAATTCCCCGAGTTCCGCCAAGGCGTCGGGCTGCCGCTGCTCCTCGGTCAGCCGCTCCGGAAACTGCGCGACGATGCGCCCGGCCAGCGAGATGTCCGCGAGCCGAACGTCGATGCCCGCGGGCTCCACGAACGCCCGCACGATCGGCAGCAAGGAGTAGGTCGCCAGGGCGGGGGCTTCATCGGTTTTGGTGTAGATAATGGCGGGCTTGGGCATAGCGGGCTTGGGGTTCGGGGAACGGAGCGGGCGAGCATTATGCAGGATCGCCCGGCCGACGTGGGCGGGCCGGGCGATCGTATTTTTCTCTGCGGGATCAAGCGGGGTTTCAGGCCAACCGATCGGTGAACACGACCTCGTCCAGCGACAGCTGACCCGGTTTGGGCCAAGCGTCTTTCGTCCCCCTGCCGATCGCGACGAGCGGGCCCATGACATGGTCGTCGGGCAGATTCACGAGCTTCGCCACCGCGTCGTGATCGAAGCCGATCATCGGACACGAGTCGTAGCCCATCGCCTTGGCGGCGAGCATCAAGGTCTGCATCGCCATACCGATCGATCGCTGCGCCTCGTCGAGTTGGAGCCGATCGCGTCCTTCGTGGAACGGGCCCATCCAGCCGACGAGCAGGTCGGCGACCTCTTGAGGAGCGTTCGCCCAATACCGCTCCGGCGACTTCTTCCACGCGTCGCGGTCGGCGGTCATCAGCACCAGCAGCGACGCGTCGGTCATCTGCGCCTGGTCGTTGCCGTACTCGCGCACCTGCTGGCGCAACGCCGGGTCTTTGAGCAGGACGAATCGCCAATGCTGGATGTTGAAGCTCGTCGGCGACTGGATCGCGGCTTCCATCAGCTTGGTGATTTCGTTGTCGGTCAAGCGGTGCTCGGGATCGAAGTGCTTGACGGCGCGGCGGGCGTAAACAGCGTCGAACGTGTCCATGGGGATCGGCTCCGGAGGATGAAGGTCGGTACCACAAATGCCCGCAAGCGTAGGCGGGATGAACGGCACCCGGTACGCTGGAACCATGCTGCTAAAGGTTGGCCCGTTCGTGTACCGCGTCGTCTTGGTGGCCGGCTACATCCGGCACGAAGGCGACGACTGCCTCGGCCTATGCGACAACGAGACGCACGAATTGTTTGTCTCGGATCGCTGCTCCGTCGCGCAGCAGATCCAAGTCATTTCGCACGAATACATGGAAGCCTGGTTTTATCACTTCGGTCGCGAGGACATGGACAAAGAAGCCTGGTGCGACCTGTTCGGCCTTGCGATGACACAGTTCACGCTGGACCTGATGCAGACGCTCCGCCTCGAGCCCGCCGCGTGGGCGGCAGGGATGAGCGGAGGCTCCGAAAACCCGAATGGTCCGCCGCGGCGCGATCCGGGTACGTCCGACCCTGAGCCGGGCGATCCGAAAGCGCCGCGGACGCGGCGGGCCTCGGCGGTGCGTGTGTTCCGTGCGGCCGAAGCAAGCAACGCCGAAGCGAGGGTGAGCGTGACGGCTTCGATCGACGCCCCCCCCGGAACGCCAGCTTCGCCGATCACGCCCACCCCGCATCGTCCGGACGTCGAACGTTGGCGGACCGCCGTGGTCGAGACCCTCAAGCGAGGTCTTCAAACGACGGAAGACGCTTGATCGATTTCCGCGAAGCACCCCGCTTTTTCGCGGCGCGGCGCGGCTTGGTCGGCGGCGTACCGCCGACGAGTTTCAGTCCGGCTCCCTCGGAAGCGTCCCGCTGCGCGGTCGCGTACGCCTGCCGACGCCGCGCCTCGGCCAGCAGCTTCGCCGTTCCCGCGTTCAAGTCCGCCCGGATCGCCTCTTCGACGCACCGGGCCTGCTCGCGCGGGTCGGCTTCTAAAAAATGCAGCAACGCCGCGGTGAGCACCAAGCCTTTCTGCTTGCCGTGGCCGTAGACCGCCGCCGTCCGTTCGAACGACGCGAGCACCTTGGGATCGACGGCGAGGTTGATCGTGGGTTTGCGGTTCATGAAAACTGAATACTTGTTTTTTCAAGGACCCCATCGGCACAGCGGACTCTACGGTCATTGTGACTTGATTATGATTTAAATGCAGGCGCCCTGCAAATGCCAACGCATTCCCACTTCCCGGCAAGCTAATGGACGACCTGATCATCTGGCTAGCGCTGGCGCACACCGCGCCTGCGCTAGCCCGCGTATACGCGTCGCGCAGACTCATCGTTCATAACCAAAGCCGCCGCGCCGCACAGATCAAGAACAACTCCGAACGGTCGATTGAACCGACGGCCCGCTGGCCATCCAGGGGACCCCGCGCTCACGCCGCCGCAACCCGAGCCTTCCGCCCGCCGCCGGCCCCGGCTTTCTTCCGTCGGCCGACCCGCCCCGCCGTCGCGGCGGTCAGGCCCAACACCAGCAGCGTCAACGCCGCTACCGCCGCGGCCGGTGCCCATTGCGAAGCGTCCAACCGCAACGCCAAGACCGACGCGTAGTACGCTCCCAAGGCGATCAGCAGCACCGTCGGCACGTGTCGGCAACGACGTATCAACGCCTTACCAAACTTCACCGCGAACCAGCCGCCCACCAGCAGCACCGCCAATCCAACGCCTAGCGCAACCCGCTGGCCCGTTGGGTCCGAAACGAGATACGCGCCCCAGGGCGTGCCCGAAAACCACGACCACGCCTGTCCGAACCATTGCCCCCACACCGCGGTGATTTCGCCCAGCACGTCCACGTCGCACCTGCCAATCGCATCGCCGGATCGTCCTTCCAACCACACTCGGCCTCGTTTCGACCGTACGATTCATCGTCGGCGAACCTCGACGACCCCTCTCGCCGAGGCCGAATCGCCGTGAAACAAGCCCTTACAACCCGCAAGGCTTCACCAACCAGACCCCGAGGCCGGTTGGACCAACGCCCTCCCCGTAGTCCATGCAAACCTCCAACCGCCAACGCCGCCGCGTTGACGGCACACCCACCACGGCCTATGTTTTTTGCATGCCCATGATCGCATGCCCGACGCTCGGCCTTCTGCTTACCCCGCCCTACGCCGGCTAGGTGTCGCGATTCTTCTGTCCGAATCACCCCGACCCTGCCGGCCAAAGCCCGCGGGGTTTTTTGTTTCCGCTGACGATTTTTAACCACCGTCCCTAAGCCTTCCACGCCGAGCCTCGCCATGACCGACGACGCACAAGCCGCCCCCGTTCGCATCTTCGACACCACCCTGCGGGACGGCGAACAGTCCCCCGGCGCTTCGCTGAACCACGGCGAAAAGCTGGAAATCGCCCGTCAACTGGAGAAGCTCGGCGTGGACATCATCGAGGCCGGCTTCCCGATCACGTCCGACGGTGATTTCGAAGCCGTTCGCGCTATCGCGGGCGAACTGCAACACGCCACCGTGTGCGGGCTGGCCCGCTGCGTACCCAAAGACATCGACCGCGCGGGGCAAGCCGTCAAGGACACGCAGTCCGCGGGAGGCGGCCGCATCCACGTCTTCTGCGCGACGTCCAAAATCCATCGCGAACACAAGCTGCGTAAAGGGTTCGAAGAAATCATCGATCTGTCCCGCACTTCGATCCGGCACGCCCGGCAGTACGTCGCCGACGTCGAGTTCTCCCCCGAAGACGCCAGCCGCACCGAGCTGAACTACCTCGTCGATATCACCGCCGCCGCCATCGAGGCGGGCGCGACCACGATCAACCTGCCCGATACCGTTGGCTACGCCGTCCCTTCTGAATACGGCCATATCTTCGCACACCTGCGCGAGCAGCTCCCGCAGATCGACCGCGACGGCATCGTCTTGTCCTCGCACTGCCACAACGACCTGGGCCTCGCCGTCGCCAACTCCATCGCCGCCGTCCAGAACGGCGCCCGCCAGATCGAGTGCACCGTCAACGGCATCGGCGAACGCGCCGGCAACGCCGCGCTCGAAGAGATCGTCATGGCGTTTCGCACCCGCAAGGATTATTACGCCGACTTCGCGACGAACGTGAACCCCGCGGAGATCTTCAAGTCGTCGCGCATGGTTTCCAGCCTGACCGGCTTGACCGTCCAGCGCAACAAAGCGGTAATCGGCGAGAACGCCTTCGCCCACGAGTCCGGCATCCACCAGGACGGCGTCCTGAAGCACCGCGAGACCTACGAGATCATGGACCCGCGCGACATCGGCGTGCCCGAGTCCAAGCTGGTGCTGGGTAAACACTCCGGCCGGCACGCGCTGGCCGATCGCGTCAAGGACCTGGGCTACACGATCGACGACGCGACGCTGCAGCGGGTGTACGACCGGTTCAAGCAGCTGGCCGACCGTAAGAAGGACGTCTACGACGAAGACATCGAGGCGATCCTCGACGACCTCGCCGGGCAGGACCGCACCCTCTGGGAGCTGGTTAGTTTCCAGGTGGTTGCGAACTCACACGGCGACTCGTTCGGCATGGTCGCGCTGCGCGACACGACCGGCGAACAACGCCGCCTCACCGCCGCCGGTGACGGGCCGGTCGATGCGCTGTACTCCGCGATCCAGCAACTCACCGGCGTCTCCGTCACGCTGGAACGCTTCGCCACCCGCGCCGTCACCGGCGGCAAGGACGCCCAAGGCGAAGTCACCGTCACGCTCGACCACCACGGTCGAAAAGTCCGTGGCCGTGGTCTGTCCACCGACACCGTCGAAGCCGCGGTCAAGGCTTACCTCAGCGCGATCAACCGCATCAAAACCACCGACGCCCGCAGCGCCGACGCGAAGGCGGAGCAGCCGTGAGCACAGCAGACCACGACTTCGAACCGCAGATTGCCCCAAGAACCGACAGCCAAAACGTCACGCTGCGCCGAGCGATGCCGAACGACGCGTCGGCCATCCTTGATTACATGCACAACATCTTGCCGGAGGTCACGCCGTACATCTGCACGACCCCCGAAGAATTTGATTACACCGTCGAGCAAGAAAGCGAAATGCTCGCGAAGCAAGACCCGGCAAAAGGCGATTTATATGTGCTTGCAGAACACGAAAGCCAAGTCGTCGGCTCGTTGAACATCAGCCCGCTTCGCCGCACACGGCTAGCCCACGTCAGCCTGCTGGGCATGACGCTGCGGGCTGAGTTTCGCGGCGTAGGTATCGGAACGGCCATGATGCACGCGGTCATCGCTTGGGCCGAGCGTCACCCCGTCACCGAACTGTTACAGCTCGAGGTGTATGCGGATAACGAACGGGCGCGACGGCTCTATCGCCGCGTTGGTTTTGTCGAAGTGGGCCGTATCCCGCGTCGGATGAAATTCGGCCCCGGCGAATACAAAGACAGCATCGTGATGTACCGAGACGTTTCGTGCTCCAAGCCGGGAATGACGTCTTGAGCGTTTTTCCCCCCAAGACGATCACGCTCCGCGACGGTGCGACGGTGCATCTGCGCAGCCCCGAAGTTTCCGACGCCGCGGGCATGCTCGAGTACATCGACGAAGTCCGCCGGGACTGCGATGGCATCATGCTTTCTCCAGAAGACGAACTGCCCACGCTGGAATGGGAACGCGACTGGGTCCGGCGGCGTCGCGAGGGCGACGGGGTCCAGATCTTCGCCGAAGACGAAGCCGGCCGGCAGATCGCCCTTTGCGGCATCGAACCGGGCAAGATGGCCCGGCTGCGCCACGCCGGCAGCGTCGGCATCTCGATCCGCAAGCCCTGGCGTGGCCGTGGGCTGGGCACCGCGCTAATGCAAGAACTGATCGCGTGGGCCGAAGCAAACGAGCGGTTGGCGGTCCTATCGCTCGGCGTCTTCGAAGACAACCCCAGGGCTCGGCACGTGTACGAGCGCTGCGGGTTCGAAGCCAACGGCCGGAGTCGTTGGCACGCCTTCCGTGAGGGACGATACGTCGACGAAATCATAATGACCCGCTGGGTCGGAACAGGAGCACCGCCGGTATGAATGGCTTCGCCCACAAGCTCACACCCGACGAAATCCGCGCCCGCTTTGACACAGAGGTCGAGCGCTTCAGCAACCTCGAAACCGGCCAGGCCGCGCAGATCGATGCGCCGCTGATGATGGACCTGCTGACCTCCGCCGCGTTGTCCGTGACGCCGAACGCCAAACGCGTACTCGATCTGGGCTGCGGGGCGGGGAACTACGTGTTGAAGCTATTACATGCGATGAGCACGCCCCAGCGCGAACAGCTCCAAAGCGTGACGCTGGTGGATCTGTCGCGGCCCATGCTCGACCGCGCGACCGAGCGCATCCGGGACGCGCACCCCGCGGTCCGGATCGAATCCGTGCAGGCCGACGTCCGCGACTTCAAATACGGCGAGGACCGCTTCGACGTGGCGATGGCGGCGCAGTGCCTGCACCACTTGCGTGAAGACGCCGAGTGGGACCACGTCTTCGCCTCCGTCTTCCGGGGCCTCACTCCCGGGGGCGGGTTTTGGATCGCCGATTCGCTCGACCACGAACACTCCGCCGTCAGCGCGATGATGGCCGATCGCTGGGGCGATTACTTGGAGAACTTGGAGGATCGGGCGTATCGCGAATGGGTCCTGGCCCATGTCGAGAAAGAAGACACGCCCCGACCGCTGCTCTGGCAGCTCGACCGGCTCCGCGCCGCGGGGTTTACCAAGCTGGACGTGTTGCACACGCACTCCCGCTTCGGCGCGTTCGGCGGCGTGAAACCTGAAGCCTGAAAGTGGAAAACCCCTCGCCGATGGCCGCGCGAACCGGATGTAACGCGAACACGTATGGCCTGCTTCAGGTTTGCGTCCGAATAACTCGATCCCGTCGCGACAAATCGACGATGATGTGAGTGGAGAGAGAACCCGCCGCCCCGCCGTCGGATCGCGTACCCCGCCGCGGGGCCGGCCCACCTTCGAGGCCCACCTTGCCCGACACCGCCACGATCGACCTCCCCGACCCCGCCTCGGCCTCCGGAACCGGCAGCTCCAAAGCCCCTTCCGTCAAGACGTTCGTGCTCGATACCAACGTCCTGCTCCATAACTCGGCCGCCCTGTTCCTCTTCGCCGACAACCATGTCGTTGTGCCCTTCGCCGTCGTCGAAGAGCTCGACACGTTCAAGAAGAACAACGACGACAACGGCCGCGCCGCCCGCGAGGTCATCCGGCAACTCGACCGCCTCCGCCAAAAAGGCAAGCTCGACCACGGCGTCGAGTGGAACGGGCACGGGGGGACCATCCGCGTCGCGTTCGCCAACGACCACGATCGCCCCGAAGGCATCCGCCTCGACTCGGCCGACAACCGCATCATCGCCGTCGCCTGGGCGTTGCAGAAGCGTGGCCACCGCGCGATCCTTGTGACCAAGGACATCAACGTCCGCGTCCGCACCGACGCCCTGGGCATCCCCACCGAAGACTTCGAAGCCCAGAAGGTCGACGCCGACCGCATGTACCGTGGCTACGAAGAGCTCTCCGTGCCCGGCGAACTCATCGACCGGCTCTACGACGAGAAGCAGCTCGAGATCGAAGCGGTCCTCCCTCACCTGATCATCGAAGACCCCGACGCCGGCTCACGCGAACTCGACCTGCACGCCAACCAGTTTGTCCAGCTCCGCAACCAGCTCGACGACTCCCACACCGGACTCGCACGACGCCTCGCCGACACCGACCATCTCATCCCCGTCACGTCGCTCCGAAAACCCGTCCACGGGATCATGGCCCGCAACGTCCAGCAGACTATGGCCCTGGACCTCCTGCTCGACGACGACGTTCAGCTCATCACGCTGCTCGGGACCGCCGGTTCGGGCAAGACGCTGCTCGCGCTCGCCGCGGGCCTGACCAAAACCTTCAGCGAAGAGCGCTACGACAAGCTGCTGGTCGCCCGACCGATCATGCCCATGGGCCGGGACATCGGCTACTTGCCCGGCGACAAGGACGAGAAGCTCTCCGCGTGGATGCAGCCGATCTTCGACAACCTCGAATACCTCATGACCACCCGCGGCGTCGGCACGCAGCACGCCGAGTCCAAGACCGCCGACAAGCGGGTCGAACAGCTCATGACCGCGGGCAAGATCGTGCTCGAACCGCTCACCTACATCCGCGGCCGCAGCATCCCGCACCAGTACATCATCGTCGACGAGGCCCAGAACCTCACGCCCCACGAGGTGAAAACCATCGTCTCTCGCGTCGGCGAGGGCACCAAGATCATCCTCACCGGCGACGTGAACCAGATCGACAACCCGTATTTGGACACCGCGTCCAACGGCTTGGCGTACCTGGTCGAACGCCTCAAGGGCCACGCCCTGGTCGGGCACGTCACGCTGGCCAAGTCCGAACGCAGCGAACTCGCGTCGCTCGCGGCCGAGCGGTTGTGACCCACCTTTGTCCGCGAAAATGACACGATGACCAAGACCGTCTTCACCGGCCTGCTGCTTGTTTCGCTGCTCGTCGCCGCGTACGGGTGCGTCGCGTTTTTCTTGATGAACGACCTGCCCCCCAACGGCGGACCTCAGGGCCGGCTGCCGAGCCTCTACGTCATGCTCGGCGGCATCGGCGGGATGTTGGTGGGGACCGTGGGTCGGAATCTCAAGATCAAGTGAACTCGGCATGAGCGCGCCCGCCAAAAAAGAAGCCCGCGTTCAATGAACGCGGGCTTCAAATCCATTTTAATTTTTTGCGTCGGTCAGTTCTTCGTGCCTTCTTCGCCGATCAGTTCCGCGAAGCGCTGCGACTCGCCGATGGTCGTGGTGATTTCGTCGGGGGACAGGGCACCCATGGTCTCGGCCATCGCGGCCGCGGCTTCGAGTTCTTCCTCGGCCGAGAGTTCTTCCTCGACCGGGGGCTCGGCGAGCTTCACGACTTCCAGGTTCTGGTAATCGTTAAAGCCCGTGCCCACCGGGATCAGGTGGCCCAGCAGCACGTTCTCCTTGAGGCCCTGCAGAGTGTCGGACTTGCCGGCCAACGCCGCTTCGGTGAGCACCTTCGTGGTCTCTTGAAACGACGCGCCGGACAGGAACGATTCGCTCTGCAGCGACGCCTTGGTGATGCCCAGCAGCAGCACGGTGCCGGTCGCGGGCTTGGCCTTGACGACCTTCGGCGGTTCCTTGCCCTCGGCCTCCATCTTGTCACGTAGGTCCTTGAGCGTCTTCTTGTCCACGACCTGGTTGACCCGCAAGTTCGTATCGCCCGGGTCCTTGACCTTGCCCGCCCCGACCACGGCCTCGTTGGCCACGCGGAAGCGATACTTGTCGACGACTTCGTTGGGCAGCAGCTCGGTGTCGCCGGGGTTGTCCACGCGAATCTTGCGGAGCATCTGGGCGAGGATCACCTCGATGTGCTTGTCGTTGATCGTCACGCCCTGGGCCCGGTACACGTTCTGCACCTCCTCGATCAGGTACGAGAAGAGCGTTTCTTCGCCCTTGATGCGGAGGATGTCCTTGGGGTCCATCGGGCCGTCGATCAGCGCGTCGCCGGCCTCGACCACGTCGCCCGTGTGCACCAGCAGCTGCCGGTCCTGCGGGACGTGGTGGTCGACTTCGAGGCCCGAGTCGGACTTGACGATGATCGTCATCTTGCCCTTGCGCTTGTCGCTGCGGAGCTCGACCGTGCCCGAGATCTCGGCCATGATCGACGAGTCCTTGGGCTTGCGCGCCTCGAAGATCTCCGTGACTCGCGGCAGGCCGCCGACGATGTCCGCCGAGCCCGAGGCCTCCTTCGGCTGCCGCGCGAGCATCTGGCCGGCCACGACTTCCTGGCCGTCTTCGACCTCGATGCGGGCCTTGGCGGGCAGGTAGTGGAAGTCCAGCGTCGTCGCGTCCTTGGCCGCGCCGTCGGTGATCTTGATCTGCGGGTGTCGTTCGCCCTTGTGTTCGGTGACGACCAGTTGCTCGCCGCCACCGGACTTCTTGCCGCCCTTGGCCTTCTGAGCCTGCGACTCGGCTTCGGAACGCACGGTCTCGCCCACGACGATGTCTTCGAACTTCACGACGCCGTTCTTCTCGGCGAGGATCGGCGTGCGGTGCGGGTCCCACTGCACCAGCAGCTGGCCTTTCTTGACCGCCTCACCCTCGTCGACCCGGAGGTACGAGCCGTACGGGAGCTTGAAGCGCTCGAGCTCGCGGTCCTTGTCGTCCACGATCAACAGTTCGCCGGTCCGCTTGAGCGTGACCATCACGTCGTTGCCGTCGTCGTCGGTCGCGGCGACCTGGTTGGCGTCCAGGATCTTCGCCTTGCCCGCGACGCTGGCTTGATAGCTCGTGTCGGCCGCGGTGGTCGACGCGACGCCGCCGGTGTGGAAGGTCCGCATCGTCAGCTGCGTGCCTGGCTCGCCGATCGATTGGGCGCCGATGATGCCGATGGCCAGGCCCTGCTCGGCGAGCTTGCCGGTGGACATGTCCATGCCGTAGTCCAGCACGGAGCAGCCCACCGCTGCGTCGGTCGTCAGCGGCGAACGCACCTGCACCGTGTCGATGCCCAGGTCTTCGATCTGGCGGGCCTGTTCGAGCGTGATCAGCGTGTTTTCCTCGACGATCGTCTGGTCCGTGATCGGGTTGATGATGGTCTCGCGGGCCACCCGGCCGACGATGCGGTCGCGCAGCGGCACGTCCACTTCTTCGCCCTTGTAGATCGCCCGCTTGGCCACGCCGCGCTTGGAGCCGCAGTCGTGCACCGAGGTAAACACGTTCTGCGCCACGTCGCAGAGCTTGCGGGTCAGGTAGCCCGAGTCCGCGGTCTTGAGCGCGGTGTCGGCCAGGCCCTTCCGCGCGCCGTGCGTGGAGGAGAAGTACTCCAACACGTTGAGGCCTTCGCGGGCGTTCGCCTTGATGGGGGTCTCGATGATCTCGCCCGACGGCTTGGCCATGAGGCCCCGCATGCCGGCCAGCTGCTGCAGCTGGCCGACCGAGCCGCGGGCCCCCGACTCGATCTCGACCCACACCGCGTTGAGATACTTCTCGCCGTTGGGGTCGCCGATCTCGACACGCCGGCCCTCGGGGTCGCGGACGTCCTGGCTCATCTCGCCGACGACCTCCTTGGTCACCTCTTCGCGGCAGTGCGTCCAGAGGTCGAGCAGCTGGTTGTAGCGTTCACGTTCGGTGATGGCGCCGCCGGCGTACGCCTTTTCGACGCGGTCGACCTTCTTCTGCGTCGCCGCGATGATGTCGTGCTTCTTGGCCGGGATGCGGAGGTCCGTAATGCCGAAGGACAAGCCCGCGGTGGTCGCCCGCTTGAAGCCCACTTCTTTCATCTTGTCCAGCAGTTCGATCGTCGCCGGCCGGCCGTTGAAGGCGTAGGCGTCGTCGATCACCCGCGAGCAGCCCTTCTTGCCGAGCTGGCAGTTGTAGAACGGCATGCCCTGCGCGATGATGTCGTTGAACAACAGCCGGCCGATGGTCGTGACCACGCGGTTGAGGTCGGGCATCGTCTCGACCTCGCCGCGCTCCTTGTTCACGATGCCGCCGTACCGACCGGCGGGCAGCCGCACCACGATCGGGTCGTGGATATTCACCTTGCCCAGGTCGTACGCGAGCAAGGCTTCTTCCGGGTCCTTGAAGTCCGGCACGCGACGCATCTGCTCAAGCATCTCGTCGCTGAGGTTCTCGCTGCGGTTGGTCAGCTCCTTGACCAACTCCTTGCTGGGCTCGATCGGCATCTTCGTCAGATAGAACACGCCGTACACGATGTCCTGACCCGCCGAGATGATCGGCGCACCGTTGGCCGGCGAGAAGATGTTGTGCGGCGAGAGCATCAACACCGACGCCTCGGCCTGCGCTTCCACCGACAACGGCAGGTGAACCGCCATCTGGTCGCCGTCGAAGTCGGCGTTGAAGCCCGAGCACACCAACGGGTGGATGCGGATCGCGTTGCCTTCCACGAGCACCGGCTCGAACGCCTGGATGCCCATGCGGTGCAGCGTGGGGGCGCGGTTGAGCAGCACCGGGTGCTGATCGATCACCTCTTCGAGGATGTCCCACACCTCGGGGTCGCGGCGCTCGAGCATCTTCTTGGCCGACTTGATCGTGTCGACCAGGCCGTGCTCCTTGAGCTTGCGGATGATGAACGGCTGGTAGAGCTCGAGGGCGATCTTCTTGGGCAAGCCGCACTGATGCAGCTTCAGGTCCGGGCCGACCACGATCACCGAGCGGGCCGAG